>NZ_BAAGZM010000552.1:0-2863 GCF_054778495.1 Hymenobacter agri | reverse complement strand
GGCCGGCCAGGCTGACGAGGCCGGCCGTGGGGTTGGGGTAGAGGCTGATTTGGGCGGCGAAGGCGCTTTCGCGCACCGCCAACGGGCCGCTGAGGCGGGCCAGCGTGTTGGTGCTCTGGGCCAGGTTGGCGAGCGAGTCGGTGTTAGCCACGCGGCGGCCGTCGAGGGGGGCGTACATTTCCAGGCTGCCTTTCAGGAGTGAGTCGGCGGCCACGGCCAGGATTTCGTCCTGGTTCATGCCGGCGCGCCAGAACATCCAGTCGCGGAACTGCACGCGGGTGGGGGCGGCCGGGCCGCCGAGGTTGAGCTGGGTGGGGCGCAGGCGCTCCTGCACGGTGCCTTCCTTCACGCTATCTACGTAGAGCATGGTGGCGCCGCGGGCGTAGTAGTGCGTGAGTACCAGCTTGTGCCAGCGGTTGTTGGCTACGGCGACTGTGCCGGTAATGCTGCCGCCCTTGGCCGATTGGTACGTCACCACGCCGCCGCTGCTCACGTTGAGGGTACCGGCGGCAATGCCCGCGCTGTCGCGGATTTCGACCAGCCGGCCCGCGCCCGCCGTCCTGAACCGGATGGCCTGGGTGAAGGGATGCACCACTTCTTCGGGCACCAGGTGCACCACGCGGGTGGCCGCGCCGGTGGTTTTGGTGAGGGTGATGCCGTTGCTGGCCTGGCGGCGGGGCAGGGGCTTGTTGGCGTTCAGGGCATCGAAGAGGGAGGGTACCAGGGTGTACATCAGCTCGGTGTGGCCCAGGTCGTTGGGGTGCAGCGCGTCGAACCAGTAGCCGCTGGCGTAGCGGCCGTTGCCGTCGTCGACGCCGCCGAGCAGGTTCACCGTGGGCACGCTCCAGCCGTGAAGCAGCAGGTTCATCTGGCGTACGAAGGTGTACTGGGTGGCGGCGTAGTCGTTGCGGCCGTAGCCCAGGGCCACCACCGGCGTCAGGCCGTCGGTGCGCGCCAAGCTGATGATGCGCTGCATGTTGGTGCGGAACTGGTCGAAGATGGGCTGCCCGCCCGTGATGATGCCTTCGTTGCCGAGCACCAGGCCCACCAGCACGTACTTGCTGCCGGTGGGCAGCACGTCGTTCTCGAAGCGGCCCAGCACGTCGATGGTATTGTTGCCGGGCACGCCCAGGTTGGTCGTTACCCAGGGGCCACCGGCGCCGACGGCCGCGCGGCGCGTCAATAGTTCCGAGTAGAGGGTGGTGTAGCCGCGGTTGTTGCCGGTCGAGCCCACGCCGGTGAGCACCGACGAGCCGATGAAGGCAATTTTGTTGGGGTTCTGCGGGTAGTAGGCTTGCAGCGCCAGGTCGTCGAAATACACCGCGCCGGTGGCCGCGCCGGCCGCGTTTCGCCACACGGCCGCCGCCTTCACGAAGGCCGTGCCCGCCGGAATGGTGCCCACAGCTTCGAGCCGCGTCCAGGCGTTGGTGGGCGAGGCGGCCACCAGCGAATCGGACTTGAACCGGCCCAGTAGCGCCATGCTGCTGTTGTAATACAGCAGTTCCAGATGCGCCGACTGGCTGCCGCTGAGCGCCGCGGCCGACGGATTGTAGAAGTAGCCGCTCAGCTTGTAGCTGTTCACGCCCGTGGCGGCGCGGTAGCTGATTTGCTGCTCCAGCCCCAGGCTGCCGCCCGTCAGCTGGGCCGCGTAGCTGCCGCTGCGCTTGGTGCCGTTGCTCACGGTGGCGGCCGCGCCGGTGCCGCGCGCCACGGTGGTCCAGAAATTCAGGTTGCCCAGCTCGAAGCCGGGGTTCTGGAAGGCGTAGTACACGGGCGTGGTGGTACTGCGGCCGGGCACCACGTCGATGCGCATCAGGTTGAGGTAGGCGTAGGAGCCCACCGTCTTGCTCAGCTCCAGCGTAATCAGGCCAGTGCCGTCGGCCGTCAGAGTGTCCGAATCGGTGATGGTGTTGTTGTTGCCGGCGTAGCCGTTGGCGCCCACGTTGGGCCCGGTGGTCGTTTGGGTGATGGTGCTGGTAGTGGCCCCCACGAAGCGGTATTGCGACACGCGCGTTTCGGTGGTGGCGTTGCGACTGCCGAATACGTGGAACACGTAGCGCTTGGTGCGGTCGAGGCCGCTGATGCGCAGCGTGCCCGTGGCCGTACTGCCGGTGCCCTGCACGAAGAAATAGTCCTGCGTGGCCGTGGCAATGGCGTACTGGCCCAGCAGCGCCGCGCTCGGGGCCAGCAGCCCGCCGGTCACAATACCGTTGGTGAGGAAGTTGGGCCCGACTTTCAGCTTGATGCCGGTGGCCTGTCCGGTTTTGTCCAGGAGCCGGAAGGTATCGGCCACGCCGGTCTGGTTCAGGATGTTGTTCCAGTAGTTACCATTGGCGTCGGGGCTGGGCGTGCTGTTGCCATTGGTGCCGTCGTTGGGCCCGAAATCGGCATACACCGAGCGCACCGGTACCGTGGTCTGGGCCTGCGCCGGGCCCAAGGCCAGCGCGCTCAGCGCCAGAAGGATTAGTGGTTTTTTCATGGGTAAGCTAAAGAAATAATATTCGGTTATTATTTGAAATTGAAGCTGTTTGGAAAGTTGCCGGAAGTCGTTAGAACGTCATGCTGAGCGGAGTCGAAGCATCTCTCCCGCTTCGTTGCATCAGCATGGATTACTTGCGCGGTAGAGATGCTTCGACTGCGCTCAGCATGACGTTCTGGTTGCTTGCTTGAGCGTAGGATGACAGCAGTTGAACCTGCAAATCATCCTTACCAACCGCCTATTCTTTCACCAGCTTCAGCTGCCGCACCTGGCCCGGCAGTGCCACGCGCAGCAGGTACACGCCGGCGGGCAGCGTGGCCGGGCGCGTCAGTTCGAGGCGGGTAGTGCCAGCGGCCAGCGTCACAGTTTCGGAGTACACCACGC
>NZ_BAAGZM010000551.1:0-2878 GCF_054778495.1 Hymenobacter agri | reverse complement strand
CCGGCACGGCCGCCGCGCTGCGCGCCCGCCCCAGCCTGGGCCCGCGCACCGATACCACCGTCACGGACTCCATTCACTTCGCCGCCTACCAGCAGCAGTACAGTACCAGCCTGCTGGCCCGCAAGGTGCTGGTGCGTCCCGGCCAGCACTACAGCCTGGCCAATACTGTGCAGACGCAGCGCCTGCTCTCCGACCTCGACATGTTTCGGTTCAATACCGTGAACTACCGCAAGGTGCCCGACCCGCCCACGGCCGACAGCACCAGCCTGCACCCCAGCACCGGCGAGCTGGTAGCCGTCATCAATGCCTCGCCGGCCCCGAAGTATTCGCAAACCACCGAAGTGGGTGGCACCTACGTGGCCTACCAGCCCGGCCCTTTCCTCAACCTGCGCCTGAAAACCCGCAATCCATTTGGCGGGGCCGAAGTGCTGGAACTGGGCCTGCGCGCCGGTTTGGAAGGCCAACTCACTCGCGTAGGCGTGGACGAGGGTAAAGCTCCTGACGCTGTATATACTGCCCAGTTAGGTGCTACTGCCTCGCTAGTGTTACCGCAATTTCTGGTGCCTTTTCGCACCAACCGTTTTCTGACCCGGTACAACCCCAAAACGCGCTTTCTCCTTTCAGAAACCTTCGTCGACCGACCGGAGTACTCTCGCTCAAACTTTGAATTTTCATTCGATTACATCTGGCAAAGGTCAGTCTTTCATCAATATGTTTTCTCCCCGGTTGTAATGACCCTGGTGAACTCACAAATCAAAGACCCTAACTTTGGTAAACAGCTGGAATATCTGCGCGTGACAGAAGGCTCGTCGTTATACCGCTCATTCAGCAAGCAGATTGAGCCCAGCTTTAGCTTCACTTCGCTCTACAATTCCAACGATTTCAACCAGACCCGCGACGCCCGCTACTTTCGCCTGTTTGCCGAGCTGGGCGGCCTCACGCGCGGCCTCTACCAGGATGCACTGAAGCGCCAAACCGGCTTGAACGTGTACGATTTTGCCCGCCTCAGCGCCGATTTCCGCCGCTACCACCACCTCACGCCCCAAACCTACCTGGTGTGGCGATTGAACGGCGGTGTAGTGCACGCCCTGAGCCGCACCTACGACGACGGCACCAATGCCGATGCTTACATTGTGCCCTACGACAAATCATTTTTCGCTGGCGGTTCTACCAGCCTGCGGGCCTGGCAGCCTCGCCGGCTGGGGCCCGGCGGCTTTACGCCCACCCGCGCCGACGGCTCGCGCGACTACCTCACCGAGCAACCCGGCGAGTTGCTGCTCGAAGGCAGCGTGGAGTACCGATTCCCGGTTTACGACTTCATCAAAGGGGCTTTCTTCACCGATTTCGGCAACGTGTGGGGCCTGCAGGAACGCAAAGATGCCAATGGCAACTACCTGCGGCCGGGCGCGCAGTTTCAGCTCAACCAGTTCTACCGGCAAATTGCCGTGGGCTCGGGCTTCGGCGTTCGCTTCGATTTCACCTTCCTGATTCTGCGCCTCGACCTCGCCACCAAAATCTACGACCCCACCGCCCCCGTCGACAAATGGGCGCTGCGCAATTTCAACAAAAGCGCCAACCCCGTTTCGTTCAACCTAGGTATTGGTTACCCGTTCTAAGGGCGGGTTTGCGCAGAACGAAACCAGACAGGACCAAAGAGGACGTCATGCTAAGCTTGTCGAAGCAGCTCTACCGCAGCAGTAATTCATTTACTATTGCGGTAGAGCTGCTTCGACAAGCTCAGCATGACGTCCTGGTTTTTAACCCAATGCTTTAATACTCCAGCAGCTCCCCCAACGCTACCGCCACTTTCGCGGCGCTGGGCAGCATCTGCCGCTCCAGCTCCACGTTCAGGGCAATGGCGGGCAGGTTGGCCGCGCCCAGCGTGAACACCGGCGCATCCAGCTCCTGGAAGCAGTGTCGCTGAATGCGCCCGGCCAAGCTCTCAGCGAAGCTGTTGAGCAGCGGTTCTTCGGTGAGCACCAGCACCTTGCCGTGGCGGCGGGTGGCGGCCGTCACGGCCTCGAAATCGATGGGGTTCAGCGTGCGCAGGTCGAGAATTTCGACCTGGCCGGGGAAGTCGCGGCTGGCGGCTTTGGCCCAGTGCACGCCCATGCCGTAGGTCACGACCAGCGCGGTGTTGCCGCGGCGCAACTGCTCGGCGTCCGCTTCCTGCGCCACGGCGGCCCGGCCCAGCGGGATGACGTAGCCAGCGGCCGGCTCCACGGTTTTGGCGTCTTCGGTGCCGGGCACCTTGCTCCAGTACAGGCCTTTGTGCTCGAGCATGATGACCGGGTTAGGGTCGAGGAAGGCGGCGCGCATCAGGCCCTTCATATCGGCCGCGTTGCTGGGGTACACCACCTTGATGCCGCGAATGGTGAGCAGCGTGCTTTCGATGGAACCCGAGTGGTAGGGCCCGCCCCCGCCGTAGGCGCCGATGGGCACCCGAATGAGGGCCGGAATCGGGAACTTGCCCATGGTGAGGTAGCACGATTTCGACAGCTCCTCCACCAGCTGGTTCAGCGAAGGCCAGATGTAGTCGGCAAACTGAATTTCGACGATGGGCCGCGCGCCCACAGCCGCCATGCCGGCCGTGCTGCCCACAATGTAGGCCTCCTGAATAGGCGTGTTGAACACCCGGCGGTCGCCATACTTTTTGGCCAGAAGGGCAGCTTCGCGGAAAACACCGCCCAGCTCGCCGCCCACGTCCTGCCCATAGAACAAGGCCTCGGGAAACTCACGCAGAATGTCGTCGACGGCGTGCAGGGCGGCATCCACCATCAGAGCTTTGTCGGCCCCAGCGGGGCTGCGCTCGCCGGCTTCGGCCGTCACGGCCGGTGGGGCAAACTCGTGGTCGGCGAAGGTGGCCGGGTCGGGGTTG
>NZ_BAAGZM010000550.1:0-2878 GCF_054778495.1 Hymenobacter agri | reverse complement strand
TGCGCCGCCTGGCCGAAGCCGCCGGCCAAACCTACCCCGGCGAAGTGGCCGAGCGGGTGCAGACCGTGGCCAAAAACGGCGGCACCCCGCTGGTGCTGAGCGAAAACGACCGGGTGCTGGGCGTGGTCGAGCTGCAGGACATCATCAAGCCCGGCATCCAGGAGCGGTTTGCGCGCCTGCGGGCCATGGGCATCAAAACGGTGATGGTGACCGGCGACAACCCGCTCACCGCCAAATTCATCGCCGAAAAAGCCGGCGTCGACGACTTCATCGCCGAGGCCAAGCCGGAGGACAAGATGCAGTACATCCGCGCCGAGCAGCAGCAGGGCAAGCTGGTGGCCATGATGGGCGACGGCACCAACGACGCCCCCGCCCTGGCCCAGGCCGACGTGGGAGTAGCCATGAACTCGGGCACGCAAGCCGCCAAGGAAGCTGGCAACATGGTCGACCTCGACAACGACCCCACCAAGCTCATCGAGGTGGTTGAAATCGGCAAGCAGTTGCTCATGACGCGCGGCACGTTGACGACCTTCTCGATTGCCAACGACGTGGCCAAATACTTCGCCATCGTGCCCGCGCTGTTCATGGTGGCCATCCCGGCCCTGGGCGCGCTCAACATCATGGGCCTGAAGTCGCCGCAGTCGGCCATTCTCTCGGCCGTGATTTTCAACGCCATCATCATCCCGGCCCTGGTGCCGCTGGCGCTGAAAGGCGTGGCCTACAAGCCGGTGGGGGCCTCGGCGCTGCTGCGCCGCAATTTGCTGATTTATGGCCTGGGTGGGGTGGTGGTGCCCTTTATCGGGATTAAGATTCTTGACCTGATTGTAGGGGCGTTTTTGTAAACCCGACTGTCATCCTGAGCGCAGCGAAGGACCTTATCACGGCTGCATTTATTCCCTTCTTTTTCTGAGTAGCGCGAACATGATAAGGTCCTTCGCTACGCTCAGGATGACAAAAGATTAAACTCCATGAAATCTCAACTCATTTCCGCCCTTCGCCTCACCCTGGTTATGCTGGTGCTGTGCTGCGTGCTCTATCCGGCCCTGATTACCGCCGCCGCCCAGCTCGCGCCCGGCCACGGCGAGGGCGAGCAAATCGTGAAAAATGGCCGCGTGGTGGGCTTCGCCAACGTGGGCCAGAAGTTCGATAAGCCAGAATACTTCAATTCGCGCCCCTCGGCCGCCAACTACCACGCCGACGCCAGCGCCGGTTCGAACAAAGGCCCGAGCAACCCCGAATACCTGGCCACCGTGAAGGCCCGCCTTGACACTTTCCTGCTGCAAAACCCTGGAGTGCGCGCCGCTGACGTGCCGGCCGAACTGATTACGGCCAGCGGCTCGGGCCTCGACCCGCACCTCTCGCCAGCCGGCGCGCTGGTGCAGGTGGCCCGCGTGGCTGCCGCCCGCAAATTGGATGCCGCCCGCCTGACGGCGCTGGTGCGCGAGCAGACTGAAAATAACCCCATCGGTCCTGACCGCGTGAACGTGCTGAAGCTGAACCTGGCGCTCGATGCCTTGGCCGGCAAGTAACGGCCGGGGGTAACCCAACGATATAGCGACTACGCTGCTGCGGCTTGCGTACCCCTTTTTTTATTCTTTTGGCCGCGCCCCGTGCCGGCCAGCTTTCCATGAAAAACCTACTCATTCCTGCGCTCGTGGCTATTAGCACGAGTGCTGCCCTGGCCCAAACGGCCCCCACCACCCCCGACCCGGCCTTGGCCGTGCCGCCGCCCGCGGCCCCGGCCCCGCCTGCCCCCGCACCCAGCCCGCTCACCACTTACGGCTTCGTGGATGCCTACTACGGCTACGATTTCGACCACGCCAACGGCAACGACCGGCAGCCCTTTCTCTACTCGCACGGCCGCCAGAACGAGTTCACCATCAACCAGGCCCTCATCGGGCTGCGCTACGACGACGGCAAGGTGCGCGGCGCCCTGGGCCTGCACGCCGGTACCTACGTGAGCGCCAACTACGCGGCCGAAGACCCCGTGCTCAAGCACGTGTACGAAGCCTACGCGGGCTTTCGGCCCTTCGCCAAAGCCTGGCTCGATATGGGCATTTTTGCCTCGCACATCGGGTTCGAGTCGGCCATTTCGAAGGATAACTGGACGCTGACCCGCTCCCTGATGGCTGAAAACTCGCCCTACTACGAGAGCGGCGCGCGCTTCACCTACGAAGTGGGCCCCAAGCTGACGCTGACCGGGCTGGTGCTGAATGGCTGGCAGAACATCCGCGAAACCAACCAGGCCAAAGCCCTCGGCACCCAGATTCAATGGAAGCCGTCGGACAAAATCCTCATCAACAGCAGCACCTTCTACGGCAACGAGCAGCCGCAGGACTCGCTGGTGCGCCGGCGCTTTTTCCACGACTTCTACCTCACCTACGCCGCCTCCGAGCGCACCAGCCTGGCGGTGGTGTTCGACGTGGGCAAGCAGCGCGGCGTGGGCAGCGAAAAGTACGATACCTGGCATACCGGCGCGCTTTTCATCAAGCAGAAACTGGCCGATAAGCTCTCGGCCACGCTGCGCGGCGAGTACTACTACGCCGAGCGCGGCGTCATCATCCGCAGCATCATGCCGCGGGCGCTGGACCAGGATTTCCGCGTAGCCGGCGGTTCGCTCAACCTCGACTACCTGCCCGTGACCAATGTGGCCTTCCGCGTGGAAGGGCGCTACCTGAACGGGATGCGCGGCGTATTTGCCCGCGCCGACAACGCCGATAACCGCAGCTACGGCAACGTGACCACGAGCATTGCGCTGTCGTTTTAATAGTTGACTAAACCCAACGCGTCGGGCCGCGTCCGGCCCGACGCTCTTTTCCACCGCCCGCTATGGCCACCAATGCCCCCGCCCTTGCGCCCACCCCGCCGCCGACGGCCC
>NZ_BAAGZM010000549.1:0-2884 GCF_054778495.1 Hymenobacter agri | reverse complement strand
CGCTGGCGCCCAGGGCGCGCGGGTCGTGGCCCGTGATTTCGCCAAACAGCACGCAGGCCGTGAGGTAGGCGCCCCAGTTGCTGGGGTGGTAGTGGTCTTCGGCCCAGAGGTCGACTTTGCCGGGCTCGGGGGCGTAGGGGTTGCGCTGGGCCAAACCGGTTTGCACGGCGCGCAGCCAGGCATCGCCGGCCGGCGCAATACTCTTGAAATCTGCGTTTTGCGCCAGCAGGCCGTAGTACGACGCGTGCAGCTCGCGGGCCATCGAGTCGATGGGCAGGCCGCTGAATGGCTTGCCGGCGGGGTACGTCAGGTCGGCCCGGGGCCAGGTCTGGAACAGGAATACCTCGGCGGCGGGGTTGGCCGTATGCACGGCGCGCTCCAGCCGGGTGGCGTAGTCGCGGAATAGCTCGGGCCGGCCACCGTGGCGCGGGGGCAGCGCCCACTGGCTGTGCTCCTGCAGCACCACCGTGTTCCAGCGCGGCTGCTGAATGACGCCGAGGGCGTGGTCGTAGTGGTATTGCAGCGGCCGGGCGTTGATTTCCTCGAAGTGCACCTCGTAGCGCAGGCCAGCTTCTTCGGTGAATTGTTGAAAGATGCCGGGGATACCACCCCAGACAACGGGCTCGCCGGTGGTGGTTTCGCAGCGCGGGTCGTTGGCGGGCAGGCCGTAGTTTTCGTCGACGACGTGGGCCGCGTTGTAGGCCAGCACCGGCTGGTATTTACCGTGGAAAAAGCTGTTGCCAACGAACAGAATGGTCTTGGCAGGCTCTGCCGCCGCGGGCCGGGCGGGCCGGTTTTGCGCCCCAGCGGGAGTAGAGTAGCTAGCCAACAGGCCCGCTACGGCCAGCAGCAGCAGCTTGCGTAAAGGTCGAGTCACAGAACAAAAATAGAAAGCAGACGTGGGGCCAGTGGTTCATCAACCGACCCCACACGCTAACGTTCGGGAATTTGGGCGTGCAAGAAACGGTTTTTTCCGCAAACCGCCTCCCCCGCTGCCCACGCCGCCGCTCACTCACAGCAGCTTCTGCACCCAGCGTAGCGGCAGCCACTTCATGGCGCGGGCCATCAGTCCCCAGGGCCAGCCCGGCACGAAGGCCTGCACCGGCTCGCGCTCAATGGCCCGCACCAGCGCCCGGCAGCCCGTTTCGGTATCTACCATGTAAGGCGTACTCTTCACTTTGGCGTTGATTTCGGAGCGGATGTACCCGGGATACATGATGCTGACGCTGATGGGTGAGTTCAACAAATCGGCCCGAATACCTTCGGTGAGGGCCGAGAGGCCGGCCTTGGTAGCAGCGTAGGTCGTCTGGGCCCGGGGCATCCCGCGCATGGCCGCCACCGACGAAATCGTGACCAGGTGCCCCGCCTTCTGCGCCCGGAAAATCTCCAGCGCCGCCTCGCACTGCGCCAGCGCCGCCACAAAATTGGTCTGGGCCGTCTGCACGTTGGCGTGGAAATAGCCGGTGCCCAGCGAGGCACCTTTGCCCATGCCCGCGTTCACGATGATGCGGTCGATGGTGCCCAAGTCGGCCTGAAAGGCGCGGAAGACCTCAAAAACCTGGTCGTGGTTGTTCACATCGAGCGCCCGCACGAAGACTTTAACGTTCGGATAAGCGGCTTCGAGCTCAGCTTTTAGGGCATCGAGGCGGTCGGTGCGGCGGGCGCAGAGGGCTAGGTTGCGGCCCATGCGGGCGTATTCGCGGGCCATGCCTTCGCCCAGGCCCGAGCTGGCGCCAGTGATGAGAATGTTGCGGCGGATGGTCATTTTTGAGTGGTGTGGGGGTTACAGAAACGTCATGCTGAGCGCAGTCGAAGCATCTCTACCGCTTCATTGCAAAGAGTTGGATTACTATCGCGGTAGAGATGCTTCGACTGCGCTCAGCATGACCCGCTTTTTTATTTTTCACTTATCAACACCGCCCCGCATGGCCCGGCGGCAGCGCCAATGCAGGTAATGCACAAAAATCCAGAAGTTCCGGAACGCCGGATTGCGCGTTTGCTTGTGGTGGTAGCGGTAGTAAATCTGCTGGGCGATGGCCGATAGGCGAAACAGGCCATACACTTCGTAAAAAGCCCAATTCTCGGGCCGGAAGCCGGTTTTCTCGCAGTAGTAAGCCACCACTTCCTTCCGCGTGAGCATGCCCGGCAGGTGGGTGGGCTGGCGGCGAGTGGCCTGGGCCAGGAAATCGTCGTCGGCCTGCACCCAGTAGGCCAGCAAGTTGCCCAGGTCCATGAGTGGGTCGCCGAGGGTAGCCAGCTCCCAGTCGAGCACGCCGAGGATGCGCGTGGGGTAGTCGGCGTCGAGTACCACGTTGTCGAACCGAAAATCGTTGTGCGTGATACAGATACGCTCCTGCTGCGGCTGGTGCGTTTCCAGCCACTGTATGATGCGGCGGCCGCTGGGCACGTTCCAGGTGCGGGCCTGGGTGTAGCGCTTGCTCCAGCCGCTAATCTGGCGCTGGGTGTAGCCGGTGCCGCTACTCAGACCCGCCAGCCCCGCCGCCTGATAGTCGACTTGGTGCAGCTCAATCAGGGCGTCGAGCACGTTCAGGCAGAGCTGGCGCACGGTGGCGGGCGGCAGCTCGAGCCCGCGCGGCAGGTTCTTGCGCGGAATGATGCCGGCCACGCGCTCCATCACGTAAAAATCAACGCCGATAACGCTGGTATCCTCGCAGTAGGCCACCATCTCCGGCACGTAATGGAATACGGGTTTCAGAGCTAGTTGCACGCGGTATTCGCGGCCCATGTCGTGGGCCGATTTGGCCTTGGTGCCGGCTGGCGGGCGGCGCAGGATGAGGTCGGCGTTGTCGTATTCGAGCCGATACGTCCAGTTGCTGGCCCCGCCGGCGTACTGCGTCACGCGCGGCTGCCCGCGCAGCGCCGG
>NZ_BAAGZM010000548.1:0-2889 GCF_054778495.1 Hymenobacter agri | reverse complement strand
GGCCGCGCCCAGCGTGCCGATGCCCAGCAGCACCGGCCCCGTGGCGGCGGTCAGGGCGCCCAGCACGATGATGACTTTCTGCACGCCGGGCGAGAGGGCGGCAAACTTGTCACCAAGTGAAGTGATGGAGTCGGTCAGCTGCTGGCCCACCTGCTGCAGGTTGAAGGCCTTGGCGATGCCGTCGCCGAACTTGGCCGCCGAGAGCATGAGCGCATCCAGCCCGTTCTCCCAGATGGCTTTCAGGCCCCCCTGCACCTGGGGCAGCTTGGCCAGCTCGTCGGTCAGCACCGCGATGAAGTCGGTGCTGCTCTGCCCTTGCTTTTTCAGGCTGGCCGAGATGGTTTCGCTGTCGACCGTACCGTAGAGCTTCTGCAGCGCGCCCGATACGGCCGGGGCGGCCTCGATGATGGGGCGAAGGTCTTGGGCGAGCACCTTGCCTTTGGCGCTGAGCTGGGCCAGCTGCACCGTTACCCGGTTGAATTCGTCTTTGCCGCCGCCGGTGGTGGCGATGGCGTTGGCGAAGGCCTTGATGCTTTTGGCCGACTGCTCGGCCGAGATGCCCACGGCGCGCAGGCGCACGTCGCCCTGCACCGCGCCCTCGAAGCCCAGGCCGGGCTGCTTGGCAATCACCTGCAGCTCCTTCATGCGCTCGGTGGTCAGGGCCGCCGACTGCTGCAGGGCCTGCAAGCCCGTCACACCCTGCTTGCCCAACTCCTGCACCGTGATGGCTTCCAGGCCGCGCTTCAGGCTCTCGATTTTCCCCGACGCGGCCAGCGACGCCCCGCCCAGGGCGAGCAGGGGTGCCGTGACGTACGTAGTCAGGCTGGTGCCGATGTTTTTCAGCCCTTCGCTGAACTGCACCAGGCCCTTGAGCTCCTTGCGGGCTTCGGCCATCTTGGCCTTAAACTCACCGAGTTCGGCCCCGACGAGGACGCTGACGCTGGCTAAGATAGAGGAGGGCATGGGCAGGGGTAGGGTTATGGCTTACAGCCAGTCGGTATCGAGTTGGGCGATGCGGGCCAGTTCGGCATCTAGTTCTTCCGGCGTCACCACGGCGGGCTGGGGGTCGCCGGGTAAGGAAAGCACCTCCCAGGGTTCAATGGGTTCAGGGCTTTTTTCCGGGTCACGGTTAATATTGAGCAGTACCGTGCCCAGCCAGCGCGTGTGCTGCCATTTGCGAATTTGGCGGCGGTGAAAGCCCTCGGCGCGCATTAGGTATTCGCGCCAGGTCAGGCGCCAAAACGCCGCAGGTTTAAGCCGCAAATCGCCGATTCCGAAGCCTTCGATATCGTCCCATGTCTCCGGCTTCGGAATCGGCGCATCGGCTAGGAGGGGTTGCCCTGCGTCAAAACCTCCATTAAAGGGTTGGCGGAAACTGACTTGAGCAGCACCGAAAACAATTCCTTTTGTTCAGCGCGGGGCAACTCGTCGAGCGCTTCCACTACATCAAAGCCAGCCGGCAGCGAAGCAGCTTGCTTGCTCTGCCGAATGCCATGTTCGGCCAATTCAAGCAACGTGCTAAGCGGCGCGCGCTGCAGGCGGTCGAGCAGTTCACTGGGACCAGCACTGCCGTCGAGGTCAGTGAGTGATTTCAGGAACTTAAGCCCGAAGCGAATCAGCATTGGCTGGCCGTTGAGGGTGAGCAATACTTCGCCGCGCTCAGCATCAGCGGCCAGTTGAATGGGGGCAATTTTATCAGATTTCATGCAGTGAGAAGAAATGAGGATGAGGGACTAGAGGTAAAGCCGGGCCGCGGGCCCAAACAGCCCGCCCGGAAGCCGGCGCGGGTTGTTTGGACTCACTTCCACGGCAGGAATTAAGAGGGGGCCAGGGTCTTCATCATGTCACCAGTACCTTGCAGCGCTACAGCATAGGTAGCAGCACCTTTCAGTTGTGCTTTGAGGTCACCCTTCGTGATGAAAAACATGGCTTCGTAACGAGCCGCACCAGCGCCGACTCCCAGGGTAAAACGGAGCTTCATTTTACGCTGGGCCAATTGCCAGTCTAGAAAGTTCTCGCCATTTACCCCGTCAGTAGCATCGGTTTGAGCGGCGGGCGTCCCACCGTTGCCAGCGGGCACGTCCGTGAGCTGGCGCAGGGTTAGGTTGGCTGAAGCATCAAAACTGATTTGACCCGGCTCAAACTCCTTGAAATTTGTCGAGTCCGAGCAGGTGACCTCATCCGACTCGGTGCTAACACTTAAGCCGATGTCACCCACGCATCCCACGCGGGTGAAATCGCCAGAGCCGGTAGTCTTTTCGACTTGAAAGGCCACATCACGGCCTTTGACGACGTTTTTTGCCATTGTATTTGCAGAAAAAAAAGGTGAGAAGATGCTTACTCAGGAGTGTGCTCACAGCTATAATCCTGCGAGCGGAAAAAGCACAGCGCGCCGGGCTGTTCGTGGTCCTGCTCGTTGGTGAGCAGCAGGTAGGCGCCGGCCGTTTCGTAGCGGTGCAGCTGCTGCCGGATGGCGTTGGCCAGCCCGCAGATTTGCGCGTAGGAGTCGGCGAAAATGGAAATCTGCACCCGGGCCAGGTCATCGAGCTCGCAGGCGGCCGAGTCGTCGGGCACGTTGCTGATGAGCTGGTAGGTGAGGTAGGGCCGCGGCGTTTCCGGCGGGGCTAGGATGGGATAGATTTTTACCTCAGCTTGGCCGGCGCGCACGTGCTGCAACTGGCCGGCCACGCTGGGCGCCTGGCTGAGGCGGGAAAAGAGGAGCTGGCCGGGGTCCATTATTTGTACACTGATTTAAAGCCGCTGTCCAGAATCTCGCGGCACTGTTCCGTAATTGATTCCACCACTTGCTGCCCCGTCGCGTCGAACGCCGGCCGCATGAATGGCTGGGCGGCGCTGCCCGGCTGCTGCACCTGCGTCGCCGCCCCGCCG
>NZ_BAAGZM010000547.1:0-2899 GCF_054778495.1 Hymenobacter agri | reverse complement strand
GGCGGTCGGCGCGGGCGCGGCGGGCCATCAGGGCGCGCTCCTCGGCCTGGTACTGGCGCAGGGTTTCGGGCTTGATGTGGCGGGCGCACATGGCCACTACGGCCGCGTTGTCCTTGAAAAACTGGGGCAGGTACATGGCCCGACGGCCCTCGTAGCTCTGCTGGTCGAAGTCGATGGCCCGGACGCGGTACTGCTCGTTCTCGAAGTCGGGCGTGACGGCGATGACGTAGTTGTAGGCCCGCATGTCGCCCAGCAATCGCACGAAGCACCGCTCGTTGAACTTCACGAACTCCTTGGCAATGCGCACCTGGTTGAGCTGCGGCTGTGAAAGGTGCTTCTTGATGAAGTCGTCGCCGGGAATGCCCACGATGTGCTCCTCTACCAGCGTGTCGCCGCTCACCAGAAAGGTGATGGAGTTGGGCGACAAGAGTTGCTCCAGCTCCAGCCCGTAGAGGCGCGAGGCATCGGCCCGCTTCACGTAGAAATAGTCGTAGTTGTCGTTGAGCTGATTGACAATGCGCACCCGGAACGGCTGCGAATTGCCAAACTCGCAGTAGTCCACGCGGTCGGCCACGAGGTGCTCCACGAAGCTGAGGTCGCCGGCCGTTTTCAGCAGCGCGTACACCTCCGTCAGTCCCTGGCTGAGCTCGCGTAGCGTCTGGGGCTCGTAGTACACCGTTTGCCAGAGCGTATCGACACCGGCCCGGTCGAGCAGCGCAAACGAGCCGGTGAACTGCCGCAACTCGGCATACGTCACCGGCAGGGCGGCCTCGCGGTCGTAGTCGCGCAGGTACTGGCGCAGCGCGGGCGCAATCGGGTACGGCGGCTTCTTGCGGGAGATGTCCATGATGCAATGAGTGAATGAGCGAATGGGTGAATGGGTGAATGAGCAAACGGCCGCAGCAATTCACCCATTCACTCATTCACCCATTCACTCATTGAGACTACCCCGCCAGCTCGTTCACCAGCTCCACGTACTGCTGGCGGGCGGCTTCCTTGCTGGTGCCGCGCAGGCCGTTCCAAGCGTCGTATTTGGCAATGGCTTTGAAATCGAAACCGCCGGGGCGGTCGCCGGTGGCGTCGCCGTCGGTGGCTTGCTTGTAAAGAGCATAGAGCTGGAGCAGCACCGTGTTGCTGGGCTTGCTGGGCAGTTGCTGGGCGCGCTGGCTGGCAGCTTCAAATTCGGCTTGCGTGGTCATGGGTTAGGGGTGGTTGGGTGAATGGATTAGTAAGGAAGGGCCGCAAAAGAACGTCATGCTGAGCGAAGTCGAAGCATCTCTACTGCGCAAGTAATTTAATCGTTGCCCCGAAGCGGTAGAGATGCTTCGACTTCGCTCAGCATGACGTTCTTTGAGCTTGGCATTCCGCACAATCCGCCAACTCATCACGCCCACCATGCGCACCTATACCCTCGCCGCCGCGCTGCTCCTCGCCGCCCCGGCCGTCTTCGCCCAGAAAACCCTGCTGCACTGCGGCCGCCTGCTCGACGTGCGCAGCGGCAAGCTCCTCACCCAGCAAACTATCGTAGTCGAAAAAGACCGCATCACCGCCGTGCAGGCCGGCTACACCGCCGCCGGCAGCCCGCAGGACAAAGTCATCAACCTCGAAAACCGCACCGTACTGCCCGGCCTCATCGACTGCCACGTACATCTGGAATCGACGCCCAGCCGCAACAGCTTTCGCGAGCAGTTCACTCTCAACCCCGCCGATATTGCTTTCCGCGCCCAGATTAATGCCCTCACCACGCTGCGCGCCGGTTTCACCACCGTGCGCGACTGCGGCGGCTCGGGCGTGAACACCAGCCTGCGCAACGCTGTGGCCCAGGGCCTCGTGCCCGGCCCGCGCATCTACTCGGCGGGCATGGCCATTTCGGCCACCGGCGGCCACATGGACGAAACCGACGGCCTCAGCCTCGAGCAGATGGAGCACGCCGGCCGCCCCATCAACCTCGCCAATGGTCCCGACCAGTGCCGCGAAGCCGTGCGCGAGCAGTTCAAGCGCGGCGCCGACCTCATCAAAATCGCCAGCACCGGCGGCGTGCTCGACCTGAGCAAGGACGGCACCGGCGCCCAGTACACCGAAGAGGAAATCCGCGCCATTGTCTCGACGGCTCGCGATTTGGGCTTGCGCGTGGCCTGCCACGCCCACGGCGCCGAGGGCATTAAGCGGGCCGTGCGGGCCGGCGTGACGAGCATTGACCACGGCTCGCTGATGGACGACGAAGCCATTGCCCTCATGGCTAAAACCCGCACCTGGTACGTGCCCACGCTCATCGCCGGCAAGTCGGTGGCCGACACGGCCCGGCTGCGGCCCGGCTACTTCCCGCCCGTCATTGCCCGCAAGGCCCTCGAAGTGGGCACCAAGATGCAGGGCACCTTCGGCCGCGCCACCAAGGCCGGCGTGCGCGTGGCCTTCGGCACCGATGCCGGCGTGTACCGCCACGGCCAGAACGCCCGCGAGTTCGGCTACATGACCGAAACCGGCTTCAGCTCCCTCGAAGCCCTGCGCACCGCCACCCTCAACGCCGCCGAGCTGCTGGGCGAAACCGCCGACCTCGGCACCCTCGAACCCGGTAAATTCGCCGATATCGTGGCTGTCGATGGCGACCCGCTGCAGGACATTTCGGCCATGATGCGCCCGGTCTTCGTGATGAAAGGGGGCGTGGCGTACCGCGGAGAGCAATGAGCAATGAGCAATGAGCAATGAGCAAAAGGAACGTCTTGCTTGGACTGCGCTCCACATGACGGGTTAACACGTTTCTCCCTCTCACCCATTCACTCCCCCCATGCCCACCGCTGCTGCTCCTACCCGCCCTTCTGCCCTGCGCCGCTTGGTGGGCCTGGGTTTCGGGCTGGCCGTGGCGGTGGGCGGCACGGCCGGCACGGGTGTGCTCAGCAGC
>NZ_BAAGZM010000546.1:0-2901 GCF_054778495.1 Hymenobacter agri | reverse complement strand
AGCACCCGCCGCTACCGTAGGGGCGGGGCTCGCCCCCGCCCGGGCGTTGAACGAAACTGTTGAAACGTTGCGAACGGGCGGGGGCAAGCCCCGCCCCTACCTTATCCAGTAACCCCACAATCGTATTTCTCTTTTCCAAATGCCTTTCCTCCGCTCCCTGCCCGTTCTCCTGCTGCTTGCCGGCCCGGCCGTGGCCCAGAGCATTGAGTTCAGCAAAGACAACTTTGGCGACAACAAAGACGGCCTGCGCGAGGCCCAGCGCGAGCTGAAGGCCGGCGAGCAGGAATACTTCGCCGACCCGCCGCGCTACGTGCAGGCCCTGCCGCACCTGCTGGCCGCCCAGGAATTCAACCCCAACAACGCGGCCCTGAATGTGAAGGTGGGCGACTGCTACCTGCACTCGCCCACCAAAACCGCCGCCCTGCCCTACCTGCAAAAAGCAGCCAAGCTCGATGCCAGCGCCGACCCGCGCACCCACTACCTGCTGGCCCGCGCCCTGCACCTGAACGCGAAGTGGCGCGAGGCCATTGCCGAATACCAGCTGGCCCCACCCCTGCCGGCCACCGACCGCCGCAGCGAACCGCCCTACACCGCCGCCGAAGTGCAACGCCACGTGCAGGAGTGCCGCACCGGCCAGCAGCTGATGGCCCATCCCGCGCGCGTATTCATCGACAACGCCGGGCCGGAGCTGAACTCGGCCGGCTCGGACTACGGCCCGGTGGTGTCGGCCGATGAGTCGAGTATTCTGATTACCTCGCGGCGGGCGGGCTCGACGGGGGGCAAGAAAGACCCGGCCACCGACAGCTACTTCGAGGACATTTACCAGGCCAGCTGGCGGGGCAAGGCCTGGAGCCCGGCCGAAAACCTGGGCCCGCCCGTGAACTCCGACGACCACAACGCCACCGTGGGCCTCTCGCCCGACGGCCAGCGCATGCTCGTGTACGTGGGCAGCAATGGCGGCGACCTGCTCGAAACCACCCTCGGCGGGCGCACCTGGGAGAAGCCGCGCCGCCTGAATTCGCGCATCAACACCAGCGCCCACGAAAGCTCGGCTAGCTACTCGCCCGACGGCCGCACCCTGTATTTTGTGAGCGACCGGCCGGGCGGCGCGGGCGGCTCCGACATCTATAAGGTGAGCCTGGAAGGCAACGCACCGCCCGAAAATCTGGGCCCCGTCATCAATACGGCGGGCGGCCAAGAGGGCGCGTTTATGGCCCCGGATGGCAAGACGCTCTATTTCTCGTCGGAAGGCCACAATACGATGGGCGGCTACGACATCTTCAAATCGGTGTGGGAGAATGGCAAGTGGAGTACGCCCGAAAACCTGGGCTGGCCCATCAATACGCCCGATGATGACGTATTTTTCGTGACCTCAGCCTCGGGCCGCCACGGCTACTACAGCAGCGAGCGGCCGGGCGGCCTGGGCGCGAAAGACATCTACCGCATTACCTTTCTGGGGCCCGAAAAGCCGCCCGTGCTCAGCGAGGAAGACCAGCTGCTGGCTTCGCGCCTAGCGCCCATGAAGCAAACGGTGCTGGCGCCGGCGGTGGCCGTGGCCACGGCCCAGGTAACCATTCTGAAGGGCACCGTGACCGATGACGCCACCAAACAGCCGCTCGACGCCGCCATCGACCTCATCGACAATGCCAGCGGCCAGACCATTGCCACCTTCCGCAGCAATGCCACTTCGGGCCGCTACCTCGTGAGCCTGCCCTCGGGCACCAACTACGGCATCGTGGTGCGGCAGGACGGCTACCTGTTTCACTCCGAAAACTTCGACCTGCCCGCCGGCGCGGCCTTTGCCGAAGTGACGAAGGACATTCCGCTGAAGAAGCTGGAGGTGGGCACCGTCATCGTGCTGCGCAACATTTTCTTCGATACCGGCAAGGCCACGCTGCGTCCCGAAAGCACCGCCGAGCTCGAACGCCTGCAAAAGCTCCTCACCGAAACGCCGGCCCTGAAGCTGGAAATGGCCGGCCACACCGACGACGTAGGCGAAGCCGCCATGAACCAAGACCTGAGCCAGCGCCGCGCCCAGGCTGTGGTGGCGTACCTCACGCAGCACGGCATTGCGGCCGCCCGCCTCAGCGCCATCGGCTATGGCGAAACCCAGCCCGTGGCCCCCAACACCACCAAGCTCGGCCGCCAGCTCAACCGCCGCACCGAGTTCAAGGTGACGGCGAAATAACGGCAGAAGATAGAGCGGCGGGAAGAAAGGAAGTTTGTCATGCTGAGCGCAGTCGAAGCATCTTGCGTGCAGCACTAAACCATCCGTGAGAACGAGGCGAGCGAGATGCCTCAGCTGCGCTCGGTATAATGAGTTGCTTTACGCACTCCTCTCTCCCCACCGAGGATTCTTCCGATTTCAACCGGCTTCGCTCCTGACCAATCGGAAACTGTGCTAGCTCCGTCCGGCCCGGCTCTACCTTGCAGCTCCATCTCATCCAGCCCCGGCGCTTTTCCGGTTTGAAACTCCTGCTCCGTTTTTTGTACGTGCGCCGTTTGGGCCTGCTGCTGCTCGGGCTGCTGGCGCTGCTCTTGCTGCTCACGCGGCCGGCGCGGGCGCAGCAGGTATTTCTGCGGCAGTTTGGGCCCACGGATGGGCTGCGCGCCCCGTTCATCTACGCGCTGGCGCAGGACCAGCAGGGCTACCTCTGGCTGGGCACCGGCGACGGGCTGGTGCGCTACGATGGCAGCCGCTTCGTGACGTTTACGCACGCCGATGGCCTGGCCGAAGATTTTGTGGTGAGCCTGCGCGAAGACCCCACCACCGGTGCGCTCTGGGTGGGCCACTACCAGGGCGGCATCTCGGTGAAGCAAACCGCCGGCGGCCCGTTCCGGAAAACCACCCGCGCCGCCGTGCCCAAGGGCCTGCGCCTGCCGGCCGATGGCCCGCTGCTC
>NZ_BAAGZM010000545.1:0-2907 GCF_054778495.1 Hymenobacter agri | reverse complement strand
CGGCGGAATCTGGATGCGGGCGCGGTTGTTTTCAAGCAGCACGTCCTCGTAGCGCACCACTGCATCGGCCCCGGTGGGCAGCACCGAGCCGGTCATCACCTCCACGGCCTGCTGCGGGTTGGGCAGCGGGCGGGCGGGTTCGCCGGCAAATTGGGCGTGGGCAATGTCGAACTCGGTCTGGCCCCCGGCCCAGGCGGCGTAGCTCACCGCAATGCCATCCATCGCCACCCGATTGAAGGGCGGGAAGTCGCGGTCGGCCACCAGCGTTTCGGCCAAGATGCGGCCGGCAGCGTGGGGCAGGGCCACGGCTTCGGGCGGCAGCGGGTGGGCGGTGGCGAGCACGCGGGCAGTGGCTTCGGCGGGGGAGAGCATGGGGTTGAATGAAGAGTTAAATATGAACGTCATGCAGAGCGCGGCGAAGCATCTTTACCGCGCAACGCAATCCATTCGATTGATTTAGTGCTCCGGTTAAGATGCTTCGCCGCGCTCTGCATGACGTTTTATGAGTGACGTTGTGCCAGCGCAGCGCTACGGAATCAGCCGGTCTTCGCGCAGCTTGGCAAATAAATCAAAGAACGAGTCCTCCGTGCTCTGGAACACCGTGAAGCCGCGCTTGCGGCTATTGGCCATATCCGTCATCACTTCAATAGGCCGGCCCAGGTCCAAATCGGTGTGCCAGGGCGAGGCTAGCCGGCTCAAATCAGCTTCGGCCAAGTCGTTCTTTTCGGCGATTTCGCGCCACAGGCTTGCGTCGTCGGCCATCTCGGCCTCGAGCGGGTGAATGGTGCCATCGAAGCCCACGGCCTCCACGCTGAACCACTCGGCCAAGCGGCCCCACAGCTGGCTCCAGCGGAAAACGTCGCCGTTCACCACGTTATAGGCCTCGTTGCGGGCGGCCTCGGTGGTGGCGGCCCACACCAGCTGCTTGGCGATGACGCGGGCATCGGTCACGTCCGACAGTCCTTCCCACTGCGCCCGCGAGCCAGGCCAGCGAAACGGCCGCCCCGTAGCCTTGCAGATGCTGGCGTACACGGCCAGCGTGGTGCCCAGGTTCATAAGGTTGCCCACGGCCTTGCCGATGATGGTGTGGGGCCGGTGGATGCTCCAGGTGAAGCCGTCGCGGGCGGCGGCGGCGTACACTTCGTCTTCCTGGGCGTAGTAGAAGTTGTCGAGCGCCAGCCGGGGCTGCGATTCGCGCAGCGGCGTGGGCGGCGGCACGCCCCCGCTCACGTAGGCTTCAAACGGCCCCAGGTAGTGCTTCAGGCCCGTTACGAGGGCCACGTGCTGCACCGAATGTTTCGGGCCCAGCACGGCCAGCAGGTTGCGCACCATGGCGCTGTTCACGCGGATGTTCTCGGCCTCGGTGTCGTTGCGCATCCAGCTGGTAATGAACACGTGCGTGGGCTGGATATCGGCCAGCGCGGTTTCGAGGCTGGCAGGGTCCATCAGGTCGGCGGCTACGGGTTGCAGGCCGGCGATGCTGGTATCGGGGCGGCGGGCCAGGCCGTAGGTGGGCCAGCCGTGGGCTAGCAGCTCCTGGGCCAGGTTGCTGCCGATGATGCCGCTGGCACCCACCACTAATGCGGTATTGGTCATGATAAATTTCGGGATGAATGGGGCGGCCCGCGGGGGCCGGCGCGGCGGATTTCGCCGGAGCACCGGGGCCCGCTTGGGCCCGCGCTTCATTGAAAACGGCTGCCGCGCCCAATAGTTTGCGCCGAAACAATAGGAGTAGCGCGGGCTTTGTAGTCCGCGTCCACGCGCCTCCTAGCGGTCATTCAGATATTTGCCGGAGCCGCAGCCTGCAAGGTCCGCGCTACAATCCGCCCAACGATTCGGCGCAATTACGCGTCTCTACAGCCCTATGCTCACCAAAAACTTCACCCACGTCAACGCCGCCAACCAGCCCACGATGGTCGATGTCGGCCAGAAAACGCCCACCCGCCGCGTGGCCCGCGCCCATTGCCGCGTGGTGCTGGGCGAAGAATTGCTGAGCCGCGTGCAGGCCGGCGAAATGCCCTCGCACAAAGGCCCGGTTATCCACACGGCCATCCTGGCGGGCATCATGGGGGCCAAAAAAACGGCCGACCTCATCCCGCTCTGCCACCCGCTCGGCCTCGATGATTGCAGCATCACCATCGAGCCCGATGGGGCCGACGCCCTGCGGGTGGTGTGCACCGCCGTAGTCACGGGCCGCACCGGCGTAGAGATGGAGGCCCTGACCGGGGCCAGCGTGGCCGCCCTCACCATCTACGACATGTGCAAGGCTTTCTCGCACGATATCAGCATCGAAGGCATGCAGCTCATCGAAAAAACCGGCGGCAAAAAGGACTTCCGTCGCGCCGAAAATCTGTAAATTCCGACATGGAAAGTCAACCAAGCCCAACCGTAAAACGAACGAAACACGCTGCCCTCGCCCGCCCCGACGTGGGCGAGTTCGGCCGCCACGAGCTGGCGATTCTCGGCGCGCCCTGCGGCGACATTCAGACGCTGGTGGCCCGCCTGCTGCCGTACCTCGCTCCGCAGCTGCGCGTGGCCTACGTGGATGCCGACCACGCCGCCGGCGACTCCGCCGCCGCTGAAGAAGCAACCGCGGCTGCTGCCAAACCGGTGCCCTACGTAGCCGAAAACGGCCTCTCGGCTGAGCTGGTTGATAAAATCACCTACCGTCAGCTCAACCTCACCCGGGTGCTCGACCGCTTCACGCAGCCCGAGCTGCTGGCCCACGAAAGTGTGGTGCTGGTGAACGGCAACCATTTCCGCGCCCGCCAGCAGGTCGTCATCGTCGACCCGCGCAAGCCGCTGGATAAGAAGCTCGACCGCCTCACCGACGTGCGCCTGATTCTGCTGGCCGAGGGCCAGGCCGAGCTGGCCGCCGTGCTGCGCGAGCGCCTGAGTGCCGCCCCG
>NZ_BAAGZM010000544.1:0-2927 GCF_054778495.1 Hymenobacter agri | reverse complement strand
CAGCGGCTGATGCGGCGGGCCGGCTCGGGCCACTGCAGGCTGGCCCCGCGCAGCCCGAAGGTGAGCACGTTGTGCGGCACAATCTTCGGCCCGCTCAGCCCCGTGATGTTGTAGTGCACGTGGGCCTTGCTGGGGCTGGTGGCCCCGTCGAGGTAGGATTCGAAGCGCGGCGGCAGGGCGGCCACCAGCACCTTCACCAGCGGCTGATTGCCCACGAAGTGCAGGTCCATCATCGTGCCCGCGGGCTTTTTGGGGTCGAGGGTGTGGGTGCCGCTCACGCGCACGCTGTCGCCGTTGAGGGTGGCGCGGGTGCGGTAGAGCAGGCCCTGGCGGTCGGCAAACGAGTAGCGGTAGTGCACCCGCGCGCCCACCGGCTCGCGCTCGAACAGCGTGCCGGCGCGGGTGCGTAGATAGCTCAATTCGCCCTGTAGCTCGCCGGCCACGTGCAGGAGGCCACTGCGCAGCCGCGCTTTTAGCTTGGCTTGGCGCACCTGCACCCCGAAGGCGCTGCGCAAAAAGTCATTCTTAGTGCTGAAGCGGAAGTTGTTGACTTCCAAATCATCCAGCTTGAGGCTGAGCGTGGGATTTTTGCCCTGGCCTTTGGCCCGCTTGCCGCGCAGCCCCCAGGCCCGGCCCAGCGAGTCGACCTGCTCATGGAAATCCACATCCGTCACCACGGCACGGGTCACGTCCACTTGCCCGTGCCAGAGGCTGAGTAGCTCTACGCGCAGGTCGGCGCGGCCCACCTGCAGCACCGGCACGCGCTGCCGATACGAGGTATCCGTCAGCGCAATGTGCTGAATAGAAGCCGTGAGGTGCGGAAAATCGCGCCAGGGCGACATCTCCACCCGAAACGGTGCCAGTACCAGCTCCGAATTTTTGGTGAGGGCCGCGCGCACCTTGCGCGCCACCAGCCGGCGGGCAAAATCGTCGCCCAGCTGCCACACCACCACGCCCGCGCCCACCAGCAGCAACAGCAGCAGCGCCGCCGCCCAGGCCAGTATGCGTCGCAGGGAAAAACGGGTCATATGCAGCGAAAGGAGTGCCGGATGGGCCCCGGCCGGAGCGGGGCAGCGTCCAAGGTAGCTCCCATACGCAAAATAGTGGCTTACCGTCGAGCTGCCTGGCGTCCGGCGCTGATGAATATGCCAGCAGCTTCTGGCAGTAAGTAGCGCGAATTTTCCATTCGCGCTACTTACTGCCGGTTACTCGGCCTCCGCGCCCGCCGCGTCGGCGTGCGTGGGGGCCGAGTAGGTGTCGGCGTATTTGAAATCTTCCAGCCAGTAGGCCGAGCTCACCACGTCGAAGGTGATGGAATCGGCCGTTTTCTCCAGCGCCCGCACTTCCCACAGAATGGACGCGGCTTCGGCAAACTGCCCGCCCGCCAGGTGGTCGGCATACAGACGGTTGAGCAGGGCGTTGGCGGGCAGGCCGGCGGCCAGTAGACGCAGCAGCGGCGCGGCGGCCGTGGCCCGGTCGTCGGCATCGGCCCCGAATACGGCCAGGTCGGCCGCATTTGCGGCCGTGCACTTCACCTGAAACTCCACCGCTTTCACGCTCGGAAACGTGCCGTTGAAGGCGTCGTGCAGCAGCTGCGTGGCCTGGTAGAAGCCGCGGTGCAGCGGCAGCTCGGGGTTTTCTTCCCACAGCCGCTCGGTCAGCATCTGGTGGGCCAGGTTGTCAATCTGCCCGGCCGTCAGCTCCTCCGGAAACAGGTGGGTGAGCACGGCCACGGCGGCTTCGCGCGGCTCTAGGTCGGTGAGGGCCATCTGGGCCATTTCCTTGAGCTCGGCCTCAGGCAGGGCTTCGGGGTTGTCGAAATTGAGCTGGGTGAGCAGGGCGCGGTAGTCGGCCGCCTGCCAGGAGTGCGGCAACTCGGTGCGGGTGGCGAAGGTGAGGCGCTCGACGGTGAACGTGGGGGCGGGGGCAGTCATATGTTGGGTTGAATTTCGGGAGGAATGGTGGCCGACTGGCGGCTACCGTTGTGTTTCCCAATACGCACCCTTGTTCCAAACAACCGGAAACCCGCGCCAAAAACCTACCCCCGCGGCAGCGTGAACAGGAAGCAGCTGCCGCACTCGGGCCGGCTTTCCACCCACAATTGTCCGCCCTGCGCGTCGATGAACTCGCGCGCGATGCTCAGCCCCAGCCCCGAACTGCCGCCTTTGCCCACCTGCCCCGGCACCCCCGCAAACCGCTGGAAAATACGCTTATGAAACTCCGGCGCGATGCCCGGGCCGCAGTCTTCCACGCTCACGCGCACCATTTCGCCCCAGGCCACGGCCCGCACTACCAGCGGCGCGCCCGCCGGCGAGTAGCGAATGGCGTTCGAGAGCAGGTTGATGAGCACCCAGGTAGTTTTTTCGATGTCGGCCTGCACCAGCGGCAGGGTGTCGGGCAGCTGCAAATCGAGCTGCAGCTGCTTGTCGCGCAGCTGCGGCAGCACCGTGCGGGTGGCGTACTCCACCACTTCGGGCAGGCGCAGGGGCTTCACGTCGAGCCTGATGCCCGCGCCCGCGTCGAGCCGCGACACGTCGATGAGCTGGCCCACCATGCTCAGCAGGCGCTGGGTTTCCTCGCCGATGCCGGCGGCCAGCGTCTGCCGCTCGGCGTCGGAGGTGCGCTCGTGCTGCAACAGCATCAGGCTGAGCTTGATGCTGGACAGCGGCGTTTTCAGCTCGTGCGACATGGTGGCCAGGAAGGCCGACTTCATCTCATCGAGCTTCTTGAACTCCGACACGTTGCGCAGGCAGAAGATCTGGCCGGCCGGCGCGGTGCGGCCCGCCGCATCGCGCGCCCCGGCAATGGGGCTGATGCTGAGCTGATAGTGCGGGTTGTCGCCCTTGTGCGGAAACGTGAACACCGGGTCGGGAACGGCGTCGCCGGCCAGGTTGTGGGCATCGAGCGGCACCAGCAGCTCGCGCAGC
>NZ_BAAGZM010000543.1:0-2928 GCF_054778495.1 Hymenobacter agri | reverse complement strand
GCTGGCCGTGGCGGCGCGGGCTGCTGGCAGCGGCGGCGCTGGTTGTGATACTGGCTGGCTACTACTACGTTCGGCACCAGGTGCAGCTCAACCGCTACGCCCGGCGGGCCTGGGCCACCTTCACCAAAAACGGCCTCACCGGCCGCGAGAAAACGCCGCTGCTGGCTGGCTACTCGGTGCACGGCATCGATGTATCGGCCTACCAGGGCCGCATCGACTGGCCCGAGGTGGCCCGCAACCGGGTGCGCTTTGCCTTCATCAAGGCCAGCGAGGGGGCCACGCTGCGCGACCCGCGCTTCGCCCGCAACTGGCGCGAGGCCCGCAAGGCCGGCGTTCTCTGCGGGGCCTACCACTACTTCCAGCCCAACCGCGACGGGCAGGTGCAGGCCGACCTGTTTGCCCGCACCGTGCCTCTAGCTCCCGGCGACCTGCCGCCCGTGCTCGATGTGGAAGCCGCCAACTTCCACGATGTATCCATTATGCGGCGCGAGGTGGCCCGCTGGCTGCGCCTCGTGGAGGCGCACTACGGCGTGCGGCCCATTCTATATTCCAACCACAGCTTCTACCAGCGCCACTTGGCCGGGCATTTCGACAATTACCCGCTCTGGCTGGCCCACTACGAAGTGGCTCGCCCCAAAATGGCCCGCAGCAAGTGGATAATCTGGCAGCACTCCGACGAGGCCTACGTGCCCGGCATCCGCGGCGTGGTCGATTTCAATGTGTTCCAGGGCAATTTCGAGGCCCTGCAGGCTCTGCGTGTGCCAGCGTCGCCGGCCGCGCCGAAGCTACCCGCCGCGCCGCGCACGAAGAAATAAACGCGGTAGAGACGCAATATTTTGCGTCTCATCGTTGAACGGCAACGGTGCAAGCGGCGCGGACGCCGAGACGCAAAATGTTGCGTCTCTACACACTCGCGCCATTGTTCACCCAACCTAAAAAAAGCCGCCCGGTCCGCTGCTTCAAGCTGAAGCACGCGAGCCGGGCGGCTACTATTTTGAGCTGCTCAAGATTACATTTTGTCTTTCGACTCCATCTTGGCATCCATTTTAGCGTCGTGCTTCATCATTTTGCCCGACTTCTTCATCGACTTGTCACCGGCCATCTTGCCGGTCTTCTTCATCATTTTGGCATCGGCCTTCTCGTCTTTTTTCATCATCTTGCTGTCGCCCTGCTGGGCGTGGGCAGCAACGAAGGTGAGCGACAGGGCGGCGGCCGAAGCCAGTTTCAGCAGGTTATTCATGGTTGTTGGAGTGAAATGGGGGTGAGTAAGAATTCTGCCCGAAAGGTTACCGCCCCGCGTAAATTTTAGATGAAGCCCATGCCGCAAGCCAAAATTCTATACCTCCGCTTTCTGCCTTTGTTGCTGCTTCTGCTGCTGGCTTCGTGCCACGGCAGCCGCAATGTGGGCAATGGCAAAGGGCCGCGTGGGGCCGTGCAAACCGGCCTCGGCTCGTACTACGCCAGCAAATTCAACGGCCGGCCTACGGCCAGCGGCAGCATCTACCGCCCCGGCGGCATGACGGCGGCGCACAACACCCTGCCCTTCGGCACCGTCATTCGCGTTACCAACACCCGCAACGGCCGCTCCGTCGACGTTACCGTAACCGACCGCGGCCCCCACACCCGGGGCTACATTGTGGATGTGTCGCACCGCGCCGCCATGCAGCTGGGCATCATCGAAGCGGGCGTGGTGCCCGTAGAAGTAGCGGTGCTGCGCCCCGCGCCGGGCAACCGCTAAATTTGCTGCCCCCATCTGCCAACCACGGCTGCTTTCACTGCTATGAACATTCGCAAAAAAATTACCTGGACGGCCCCCGCCGGCCTCAACCGCTACGCCGCCCTCGACAACTGGGTGGCCGCCGCCGAAGATGAAGACTGGTCGGAGGCCGAAATTCAGTTCGTCATCGATGAGGTGGTAGAAGCCGAAGACGATGCTGCCGGCCTGGCCGTATTGGCCTGGTACTCGCGCACCTAGCACCGCTGCCGGGCAGCGTACCAAGGCAGCGATGCCAGATGCTGCGCATTCCTCCTTCGCAGCCAAATAAGCTTTCGAAGTATAGCACCGGGAGATATGCCGAATGTTGTGCCGTGCCAGCCAAGGCCGGGGCGCTACTGATTTCCGCCCGCCACAAATCTGCTCTGGGTCGCCCGGCCGTGTACGAGCATAGCAACAGTTGCGTGGACAGGCTGATTCTTGACGCTTGGAGTGCGTTGGGCCTCACTACGCCTGAATAAGTTGGGTTCTTTCGCCGGTCGAATAGAATTATTCGGCCAGTAAATATGCGCTCTCATGTAAAAATATTTGCTTATCTAATTTTTAATTGTATTTTTATGAATATCAAGTTGATTTGAAATAACTATTGTCATAAATGCCCTGGGCCGCCGCTACCATGAAAACGCTTATCAGTCTGCTGGCAATGCTGATGTTGAGTACGGGCACGCTATGGGCTGCGCCGACCGAGGTGCAGGCGCTGCTGGGCCAATGGGCGGGCGTGCTGCCCGTGCCGGGCGGTAGTCGCCAGGTCACCATTGTGGTTAGCCAGCAGGCCGATGGCAGCGCCACGGCCCGTTTGCACATCGATGCCCAGCGCCTGAATAACAGCCTGCTGCGCGTGCGCAACAGCCCCAGTTCCGACAGCATTGTCTTTGTGGCCGACCAAGCGGGCTTTCGCTTCGTGGCCCAGCCCGTGGCCGATGGGCAGCGGCTGCGTGGCACCTGGCAGCAGCCCGGTTTCCGCTCGGTGCTGGTGCTCGACCGCATGGCGGGCCCCGATGCCGCCGTTGCGACGGCTACTTTCGCCAGCGAAGAAGTATTTGTGAGCAGCCCCAGCAGCCCCAACCCGGAGGTAGGACTGGGCGGAATGCTGCGCCGGCCGGCCGGCAATGGGCCTTTCCCGGCCGTGCTGCTGCTGCCCGATGCCGTGCCGG
>NZ_BAAGZM010000542.1:0-2939 GCF_054778495.1 Hymenobacter agri | reverse complement strand
GCCGCGAGGCCAAACAGCGCGGTGCGCTCGGCGCAGAGGCCCGAGGGGTAGGCGGCGTTTTCCTGGTTGGTGCCCTTGAACACGGTGCCGTCGGCCAGGAGCAGGGCGGCGCCTACGTGGAAGCCGGAATAGGGCGCGTAGGCGTGATTGGTGGCGTCGCGGGCGGCTTGCCAGGTGGCTTGTTCGGCCGGGGTGAGGTCGGTGGCGGTGTCCACCTCTTCGAAGTCAATGAGATGCTGGCGGGAATTGCGAGCCATGCGGATGGGATTAGGGGGCGGCGAAGGTAATACGCTGGCCGCACTTTTGCGCGTCGCTCCCGAAAGCCGGGCATACGATTGGGCCAAAAGCACAACGTTCCGGCCCACCTGCGTGAGCCGGAACGTTGCCAGCGGGTTGAATACTTGGCAATTATTCAACCACCACCTTGCGCAGCAGCACATCGGTGCCGCGCTGCACGCGCAGGGTGTAGAGGCCCGGGGCCAGGTCGCGGGTGGCCAGCTGTTGGGTGCCAGCGGCCAGCGCCTGAGTGCGGACCAACTGGCCCAGGGCGTTGTACAAGGCCACGGTGCCGGCGGCGGGGGCAAGGCCTTGTAGTTCGAGTGTCAATTCGCCGCCAGTAACGGGGTTGGGATAGAGGCGCAGCAAGGCATCGAGCGAGGAGCGGCTGCTGAGCGGGGCCAGGCCCAGGGTGAAGGTGCCGGTGGCATCGCTCGAAGCGTAGCCCGACACGGCCAGGTAGTAGCGCTGGCCGGGGGTGAGGCCGGTGATGAGCACGTTGCCCACGCCCTGACCCGCGCCGGCGCTGGCTTGGCAGAACACCTGCGCGAAGCCGGCCGAGCAGCTGGTGGCCGAGAACACCCGCACCAGGCCCGCGGCCGTGCCGCTGGTGTAGAGCGTGAAGCTGGCGCTGGTGGGCGTGAAGGCGTACCACACGTCCTTCGGGGCCTGGCTGCCCGAGCAGGTGGGCAGGGCATTGGCCACGCCGCCGCCGGTGCTGGTGGTGGCGTTGACGTTGGTACCGGCAATCTGGCCGGTGAGGGCCAAGGCGCCGCAGGGCTCGTCGTTCAGCAGCTGGGTCTGGTCGAAGGTGATGGTTTGCGAGTTGTTGGTGGCGTTGCCGTCGGGCTGGCCGTTGGGCTGGCTGCCGGTTACCGTGAGGGTGTACGTCACGGTTTGGGTGAGCGTGACACCGGTGCTGAACGTGAGCTGCTGGCTGGCGCCGGGAGCCAGGTTCAGGCCGCTGAAGGTTTGCTGGTTGGTAGCGGGCGTGGCGCCGTTGTTGATGCTGTACGCCAGCGTGACGGATGTGAGCGCCGCCGTACCACCGTTGCGGATGGTAACCGTGACGGGGTTGGCGCCCAGCACAGCGGGCGTAGCGGGCGCATCGATGCTGACGACGGCCACATCGTTGGCTACCAGCACCAGCTCGAAGGCACCCACATCGGGCGTGGTGCCGCGCTGCAGGTTCACAATGTCGCGCGGCACCCGCGTCAGCGTGGCGGGCGTGCCCGAGGCATCGAGGCTGTTGGTGGTGGGCAGCAGGTTGCCGGTGGCGGCCGCCGTGAACTGCGGGTTGATTTGGAAGCTGTGCTGGTCGTAGGCGTTGCCATTCACGGCCTGCCAGTTGGCCAGCGTAGCCTGGGCGGTGGAGTAGTAGCCCGTGTAGAAGCCCGTGCCGGTGCCGACGTACAAATCGTTGTAGTCGGACATGATGGACGAGCCAGTGGAGCTGAAATACAGCGCGTAGCGCAGGCCCGTGCCGCCGCGCGTAATGCTGATGAGGTTGTTGCGGAAGTCGATGTTGGTGGCAGTTCCTACCTGGTAGAAACCCCAGCAGTTGAGGGTGCCGCTGTTGGCTGTGTTGTCGAACGAAATGGTGTTGTGGTAGTAGCGGCAGTACGACGACGAGGCGTTGTAGATGCCGTAGTCCTGGCCCGGCGCGTTGAAATTGAAGAAGATGTTATTAACTACATCGTTTTCCTGGCCCGCCAGCCCGGCGTTGTTGGTGAAGTAAATGCCGTAGGCCCCGTTTGAGCCGTTGTTCGCATAGGGGTCGTGAATGCGGTTGCGCTCGATGGCCATGCCCACGTTGCCCGTGCAGTACAAGCCGTAGAACGTTAGCATGCTGGTGGTGCGGGTGGGGCGCGAAATGTCGTTGGCCAGCAGGCGCGCCCCGGTGCTCGACGCCAGCTCGATGCCGCGCTGGTAAAAGTCGCGCAGGTTGTTGCCGCTGATGCGCAGCCCGGCCACGCGGTTGGTCGTCGAAACCCCGGTAATCTGAATGGAGCCGTAGCCGCCGTTGATGGTGTTGCGCTCAAGGCGCAGGTTGTTGGGGTTGCCCTGCGGCACCAGCGCGCCGAAGGGGTTCTGCGACACAATGCCGAAGCTGTTCGACGTAAGCGTGAGCGAGGCCGAGATGACGCAGTCCTGAATGCGGTTGTTTTCGGCCGCGCCCACCAGCTGCACGCCATTGCTGACGGTGCTGCCGGTGCCGCCGGTAGAGGCGTCGATGGTCAGGTTTTGCAGGGTGATATAGTCGGAATCGAGCAGCGAGATGACGGCCGGCTGGGCCGACGTGCTGCCAAAGCTGATGGTTTGCTTGGCGCTGCCGCCGTCGACTACCAGCGTGTCGGTGGCGCTCACGCCGGGCACGATGCCCAGCACGAAAGGCTCCTGGTAGGGGCCGTTCAGCACGTTCAGGCGCACCGAGCCGCTAATGCCGCCGTTATTCAGCCGGGTAGCGGCATCGGCGAAGCTGGCGAAGTTGGTGCCGCCGGTGGGCTGCTGCTGGTTGATGGTGTAGGTGCCGCGCAGCAGGGACGTGTACACCGTGGCAGTGCGGGCGTTGTTGGTGGCATTGGCGTCGGGCTGGCCGTTGGGCAGGCTGCCCGTCACGGTAACGGTGTGCGAGCCAAACGACAGCGTGACGCCCTGCGTGA
>NZ_BAAGZM010000541.1:0-2941 GCF_054778495.1 Hymenobacter agri | reverse complement strand
CGGCCAGCGCCCGGGCCGGCCCCACGGCCCGACCCAGCGCGTCGCGTACCTGCACCCGCCCCCCCGCTTCCCTGGCAGCTTCGGGCAGTAAAAAAGCCCGCTACTGCAAGCAGTAGCGGGCTTTTTAAACGAACGTCGGGGCTTATTTGAATAAGCCCTTTTTCACGGTACGGTGGCCGTTTTCGTCGATTTTAATCTTCGTGCCATCGGCCATCTTGATTTTCATCGAGCCGTCGTCGTTACGCTTGATTTTTGCGCCGTTTTCGTACTTGGTTTTGCGGTCACCATCCTTCTCGTTATCAATCTTCTTGATGCCCGAGCCTTGGCCCACGCTACCACCACGACGCACCGTGGTGGTCGAGGAAGCGGTAGTTACCGTGGCGGGAGCCAGCGAGTAGGGACCGTCTCCGTAGTTGGCGCGGTTGGCCGAGTAGGTGTTGTAGTAGCTGTCGCTGCCGAGGTCGGTGCGAATTTCGTTGTCGGCCTCGTCGTTAATCTGGCGCAGGGTGGCATACTGGCCGGTGGTGTCGGTGGTGTAGCGGTTGCGGGCTTCGGCTAGGCGCGTGCCGCGGGTGTAGTAGGTGCGCTCCACGCGGGTCACCACGGCCGGGTCGCTCAGCTTGAGGTCTTCGGCGAGCCGGGCGGCGAGGCGGCGGGCTTCGTCGCGCACGCCCACCGTGTCTACCGTAGTGGTTGTGGTGGTCGTCGTCGTGGTTTCGGGCGTGGTAGTCGTGGTGGTTTCCACTTTTTTGTCCTGCGTGCAGGAAGCGGTGGCCAGCGCGGCGGCGGCCAGCAGGCCGAGGAGTTTGGTATTCATAAGAAGCGTATTGAAGAAAAGTAAAATGGCAATGCAGCCATTTTTAGGGCCTGATACGGCGGGGCTTGCGGCGGGGTTATCGCCGCAAGGCGGAGTATCCCGAAATTCCATTTCGGGCCAGGCGAACGATGCCGCGCACACGAGCTGAAATGAAATTTCGGGGTAGTCCGCCTTACCAGCGCTAGGCGTTTACCACCGAGCCGCCGTTGGGGTGCAGCGTCTGGCCCGAGAAGTACGAAGCGTCTTCCGACGCCAGAAACACGTAGGCCGGGGCCACTTCGGAGGGCTGGCCAGCGCGGCCCATCGGCACGTCGTGGCCGAACAGCGGCAGTTTCAGCAGCCCGATGCCGGTGATGAACGGCGTCCAGATGGGGCCGGGGGCCACCGAGTTGACGCGAATGCCCTTCTTGATAAGCTGCAGCGACAGCGCCCGAGTGAAGGCCGTAATGGCGCCTTTGGTCGAGGTGTAGTCGAGCAGCAGCTCGTTGCCTTTGAAGCCGTTCACCGACGCGGTGTTGATGATGGAGTCGCCTTCCTTGAGGTGCTTGAGGGCAGCCCGTGAGATGCGGAACATGGCAATAATGTTCAGGTTGAAGATGCTGTCAAGCTCCTCGTCCTTAATTTCCTCCAGCGAGTCGTGCCAGTTCTGCTCGGCGGCATTGTTCACCAGAATGTTCAGCCCGCCCAGCTCAGCCACCGTACGGTCCACTATTTCCTGGCAAAAGGCGGGCGACTTGAGGTCGCCGGGCAGCAACAGGCAGCGGCGGCCGCGGGACTGCACCAGCTCCTGCACTTTCTCGGCATCCTGCTGCTCGGTGGGGAAGTAGCAAATGGCCACATCGGCCCCCTCCACGGCGTAGTGCACGGCCACGGCCCGGCCAATGCCCGAGTCGCCGCCCGTGATGAGGGCTACTTTGCCCTTGAGCTTATCGGCCCCTTTGTAGCCTTCGCGGATGTATTCGGGCTCGGGAGTCATCTTGTATTCGAGGCCGGGCTTGCCGGCACCCGCGTCTTGGCTTTGGGGCGGGAAAATGGTTGGTTTATCGGACATCAGGAAAGGGGTGATTTGATATTAGTACGGTTGGGCTAACGGCCGGCGCGGGCGGGGGTTGCCGGAGAGGGCAGCGCGGCCTTGGCGAGTCCGCGCCGGGGCGAATCGTTTTGCAACGGTCGTTCTACCACACGCGACCTCGCAGAGTCTACGCTACAACGCGGGCGTACCTTTGTAACGTCCGCGTCCCGGGTTGCTTCGGTTTCAGCGTTTTCTTTTTCTTTATTCGCCGCGCCCTATGCCTGTCAGCTCTTCCATTCGCCTCAATAAATTTATCAGCGAAAGCGGGTTATGCTCGCGCCGTGAGGCCGACCGTTACATCGCCGAGGGTGCGGTGCTGCTCAACGGCAAGCCCGCCCAGATTGGCGACCAGGTGGGCCCGCGCGACCGCGTGAGCGTGAACGGCCACAAGCTGGAGCCCCGCCAGGCCGAAGATGCGGTGTACCTGGCCTTCAACAAGCCGGTGGGCATCACGAGCACCAGCGAGCCGGGCGTGCGCGGCAACATCGTCGACTACGTGAACCACGCCGCCCGCGTGTTTCCCATCGGCCGGCTCGATAAGGATTCGTCGGGCCTGATTTTCCTGACCAGCGACGGCGACATCGTGAACAAGATTCTGCGGGCCGGCAACCAGCACGAGAAAGAGTACGTGGTAACGGTGGACCGCATTCTCACCGACCGCATGCTCGACGAAATGTCCGCTGGCATCCCCATGCTGGGCACCGTGACGAAGAAATGCGTGATTGTGAAGGAAACGCCCTACATCTTCCGCATCACGCTGGTGCAAGGGCTGAACCGTCAGATTCGCCGAATGGTGGAGCATTTCGGCTACGAAGTCCTCAAGCTCGAGCGCGTCCGCATCATGAACGTGAGCCTGAAGGGCCTGCCCGTGGGCGACTGGCGCGAACTCACGTCCGACGAACTGGCCGGTATCATGAAAATGGTGGCCCATTCGAGCGGCACTGAAGAGGCTTCGGGCGGCCGCCGCAGCGGCGGCAAGGCTTCGGCGGGCAAAACCACCCGTAAAGCCCCGAGCGCCGCTACTGGCACCGAGTTGCAGCCCGGCCGGCCGC
>NZ_BAAGZM010000540.1:0-2945 GCF_054778495.1 Hymenobacter agri | reverse complement strand
GCGCGCTGCCCGCCGCCAGCACGGCCTACCGCACGGCGGGCCGCATCTACGGCGCCGCCAACAAATCCATCACCTACAGCCTGTTCCCGACGGATGCCACCCGCAGCCTCACGGTGGCCGTGGTGAACAGCGCTGGCACCGTGGTAAGCAGCCAGACCGGCACCGGCAACCTCACGGGCACCTACACGCCCACCACCGAGGGCTGGTACACGCTCAAAGCCAAAAACGCCAGCACCGCCAACCCTACGCAGGGCGCGTTCGTGAAGGTGACCTACACCGCCCCCACCGTGGTAACCGGCGCCATGACCGGCCGCCGCGACGCCAACGTGCTGGCCACCGCCGCCGAAGCCCCCACCGCCGAAGTGCTGGTGTACCCCAACCCCACCGCCGCCGACCGCATCGACGTGGTGATTACCGCCAACCGCGAGCAGGCCGCCACCGTGCAGCTGCACGACCTGCTGGGCCGCCTCGTGCACCAGGAAACCGTGCGCCTCTACAACGGCTCGAACGAGCTGCGCCTCGGCGTGAAAACCACGCTACCGGCCGGCATCTACCAGCTCAGCGTGCCCGAATTCCACGTGAGCCAGAAAGTGGCGGTGCAGTAAGGGCCCGTTGCGCATAATGCAAAAAGCCTCTCCGGTAACCGGAGAGGCTTTTTTGTGGCTAACTAGAACGGGTAGAGACGCAATATTTTGCGTCTCGTCGTTGAACGATACCGTGAGCACGGCGCGGCCGCAAGTCGTTCAACGATGAGACGCAAAATATTGCGTCTCTACTGGTTTACTGTATTAAGTTAACCCGTTTTTCTAGAAGAATACGCTCACGTTCAGCTTGGCGTAGAAAGGCGTGCCGGGCGTGAAATGCAGCTCGTCGATGCCTTCAAGCGGCTCGGGCTTGGGGGTGTGCAGCAGACGGGTTTGGGTGGCGAACTGGGCCTGGTTCCAGGCCACGTTGAGGAGGTTTTCGGCGGTGGCCCCAATTTGGAAGCGGGGCGTGGTGTAGGCCAGCACGGCATCGAGTAGGAAATAGCCGCGGGCGGTGATGCTGCCGTCGTCGTTGGCCGGGCGCGAGTCGATGTGGCGGTAGCGCAGGCTGCCGCTCAGGCCCTTCGGGGCCTTGTAGGTGAGGCCGCCGGTGCTGGTGAAGGTGGGCGCCAGCGGAATGTAGTTGGCCTTTTCGGGCGCGTCGAGCTGGCGGCCATGGTTGTAGTTGACGTCGGCATCGACAAACCACCGGCTGCCCGCCTGGTAGCGCACCGATAGGTCGAGGCCGTAGCGCTGGGTGGGCCCCACGCTCTCCACCACGGCCTCGTCGCCCACGTACACCAGCTCGTCCTGCAAATGCAGGCTCCAAAGGGCCGCGTTCACCACCAGGCTGGGCAGGGGCTTAAAGGTGCTGCCGATTTCGGAGCCCAGGGCGCGGGGCAGCACGTTGGCCGTGGCCCCGCGAATCACGCCCCGGGCATCATTGGAATGAAAGCCGAAGCCCGAGCGGGCAAACAGCTGCACGGCCGGCGTGAGCTGGTAGTACAGGTTCAGCTTGGGCGACACCCGGGCCCGGGCCACGCGCCCGCCCAGCGGGGCCAATTCGCCGGTATTCTCATCGGCCAGCCGCCCCCGGAAATCGAAGGTGAAGAAGTCGGCCCGCACCGCCGCATTCACCGTGAGGCGGTCGGTGAGGCTAAGGGTTTCGTCGAGGTAGGCGTTGATATTGCGCTCGTAGAGCCGGCCGGTGGTGAGGGTATCGAGCACCTGGCGGCGCACGGTGTGGCGCAAGCCCAGCGTCGAGAAGTCGTTGCGGGTGCCCACGCCCAGCGTGGTGTGCAAGGGCTTGGCGCCGAGCTGGTCGTCGCGCTCGTAGGTGGCCGTGTAGCCGAACAGGTGCCGGTCGTCGGTCTGGTCAATCTGGTCGCCGTTGATGGAGTCGTGCAGGAAGAAGGTGAAGTTGGAATACAGGTTGAAATCGTACTTCGAGTAGTAGGCCTGCTGGCGCAGCACGGCCTCGTGCGGCAGGGCCGTGGTGAGCACCACCGAGGCGTTGGTGCGGCTTGTGCGGCCGCCCTCGGTAGGGTCGATGCTGCCGAAGCGCGAGATAAGGCCGTCGCGCACGGCGCGCTCGGGCACCTGTCCGCTGGCGTCCCAATTCGAAGTAAAGTGCGAGCCCAACAGCGTCAGGCTGGTTTTGTCGGACAGCTGCCCGGTGTATTTGCCCATGCCGTTGAAGCGCTTGAAGTGCTGCGGCGCGTCGAAGTAGGAGTTGGTGAAGTTGTACTCGGCCGCCACGTAGGCGCTTTCGGGCTTTTTGCTGAACAGGTGCCGCTGGTTGTTGCCCAGCAAATCGAGCATCACCAGCGCCCGGCGGGTGTCGAACTGGCCCAGCTCCAACTTCACCTGGCTGTGCTCCAGCTTGGTTTTGGTGCTGAACTCGCCCGCGCCGGCCGTAGCAAAATCGCCGAAGCGGGCCGTGTATGGTCCCTTGTATACTTTCAATTGCTCCACCGTTTCGGGTATCACGAAGTGAAAATCGGCATAGCCCTGGCCGTGGGCATGGCTCACCATGTTCACCGGCAGGCCGTCCACGCTCACGGCGAAGTCGGTGCCATGGTCGCAGTCGAAGCCGCGCAGGAAAATCTGCTCAGCCTTCCCGCCGCCCGCGTGCTGGGCAATAAACAGGCCCGGCACCAGCCGCAGCAGGTCCTGGGCCGAGTTCACGGGTCGTAGCAGCTGGTCGATGTGCGAGATGGCGGCCAGACTCTGGTTGGGGTCGCGTGGCTGGCTCACCGTTACTTCGGCCAGGCTGAGCGTGGTGGCGGCCACGCGCAGGTTCAGGCGCGGGTTGTCGCCGGCCACTACAGTTACGGGCACGGTTTGGGCCCGGTAGCCCAGCGCGCCGATGCGCAGCCGGTGGCTGCCAGCTGGCAGGTTGCTCAGCCGGAAGTTGCCCAG
>NZ_BAAGZM010000539.1:0-2946 GCF_054778495.1 Hymenobacter agri | reverse complement strand
GCAGCGCCTCGGTGCGGGCCGCAATAGCGGCGGGCGCGTGGCCCAGCAGGCGCGGTACCACGGCAATGTTTTCGGCCACGGTGTAGTGCGGCAGCAGCCCCACCTGCTGAATGACGTAGCCCATGCCGCGCCGCAGCACCTCGGGTCGCTGCTCGCGCACGTCGTTCCCGTTCACTTCAATGGTGCCGCTGTCGGGTTCAATCAACCGGTTCAGCAGCTTAAGCAGGGTGGTTTTGCCGCAGCCGCTGGGGCCCAGCAGCACCAGCGTTTCGCCAGCGGCTACGTCGAACGACACGTTCTGCACCACGGCGTGCGGGCCGAAGCTTTTGCGCAGCTGCGTGGCGCGGATGGTAACGGGCAGGTTATCGGGCTGAGGCATGGCGGGCACGGAAGAGCAAGGTAAACCCGGCGGGCGCTACGGAGTTACAGAAGCCCGCCATCTTCGGCGGGCTTCTTCCTGCTGCTTATGTCGCTTCGCTACCTGCTCACTGCCTTCGGCGCCGCGCTGCTGGCCCTGGCCAACACACCCGTCCGTGCCCAAAACAACCCCGACCGCGCCCGGGTCCACACCTTCGTGCTGCCCAACTTCCGCACCGAAAGCGGGCCCGTGCTACCCCAGGCCCGCGTGGTATACGGCACCTACGGCCGCCTCAACGCCGCCCACGACAACGCCATCCTGCTGCCCTCGCACTACCTGGCCGACCACCGCGGCTACGAGTGGCTCATCGGCCCGGGCAAGGCTCTCGATACTACCAAAGTCTTCCTGGTGGCCACCGAGCTGTTCGGCAACGGCCATTCGTCGTCGCCCAGCAATACGCCCGAGCCTTTCCACGGCCCCCGCTTCCCGGTCATGACCATTCGCGACAACGTGACGGCCGTACACCAGCTACTTGTGAGCGAGTTGAAAATCGCCCACCTGCGGGCCATTATTGGCTTCTCGATGGGCGCGCAGCAGGCCTTCCAGTGGGCCGTGAGCTACCCCACCTTTGCCGACCGGCTGGTGGCCACCTGCGGCACGGCCAAAACCTACCCGCACGGCGTGGTGCGCCTCGAAGGCCAGATTGCCGCCCTCACCGCCGATGCGGCTTTTAAAGATGGCGACTACACCGCGCCGCCCACCAAAGGCATCGAAGCCTTCGCTACTGTCTGGACGGCCTGGCTCTACTCGCAGGAGTGGTGGCGGCGCGAGCTCTGGAAAGCCGACAGCAAGCCCGGCACCACCTTCGCCCAGGTGCTGCACGAGTACCGCACTAACTTTATTCCCGGGGCCGATGCCAACGACCTCATTTTGCAGATGCGCACCTGGGAGCAGCACGACGTGGGCAACACCCCCGGCTTCGGTGGCGATGTCGAAAATGCCCTACGCAGTATCAAGGTGCCCATTCTTTACATGCCTTCCGAAACCGACCTCTATTTTCCGCTCACCGATGCGCGCTACGAAGCACCGCTCATCAAAGGAGCAGTGTTGAAACCCATTCCGTCGCTCTGGGGCCATACCGCCGGCGCTGCCCCCAACCCCGCCGACGCCAAGTTTCTCAACGACAGCATTGGGCAGTTTCTGGCCCAGCCGCGCCGCTGATGATTTGTGCGTAAAAGCCTGCTAGAACGATGTAGAGACGCATATTTGCGTCTCTACGTTGGACGATAGTCGCGCCAAATGGTGCGGCCGACGAGACGCAAATATGCGTCTCTACATCATTTATGGCTTATCTCAAACGGCCTATTGAGACTTGCCAACTCACCACAGCCGAATGTCCGTCATGCCCGCCGGGATGGGCGGCTGGCTGCTGAAACCCAGCACGCACCAGTCGGCTTCCACGCCGAAATTACCGCCTTGCAGCACGTAGCTCACCCAGCGCGTGATGGTGCGGCCGGTGTAGTCGTTGCTGTCGGGGCTAAACTCGCGGAGCAGCAGCACATCGCCCACCTGAAAATCCTCGTCGTTGCGGCGCACGTCGAAGGGCTTGTGGCCGGCCCGCACGGCCGCGAAACAATCGGGCCACAGTGGTAGCTCGTGGGTGTGCAAATGCGTAGGGTCGGCGGCGTGAAACTGGGGCGCGAAGGTTTCGGAAGTCGGAGTCAGGGAAGTAGTCATTGGAATAAAAGAGAGGGGAGGAGCCCGGGGTCGGCACGGCCGGTTCGGGGCGACAAGCCGCCGGGGCTCGCTCGGTTGTCACAGCATTAATTACTCAATATACGGGATAAATAGCACGGGGCATCGGAAGTAACAGTAAGACAATCAACGTAGTTCCTGTGAATACGATTGCGCTGGCGGTGATGTCAGCTCCGGCCTGGGCTCCCAAGCCCGGCAAAACAATTGCCGTCGCTGCGGTTACTATCGTTCAAACTGCCACAGCGCCGCGCAGCAGAACGGGCTGTTTTCTCCACTTATTTTCTATCTCGCTAATGTGTAAATACCTACTCGCCCTGCTGCTCCTGCTGGCGCTGGCCCGCCCGGCCGCCGCCCAGATGTACTCCGCCACCGACCCCTTCGCCCATACCTTCAGCATTGTGGCGCGCGACCCGGCCACCGGCGAAATGGCCGTGGCCGTGCAAAGCCACTGGTTTTCGGTGGGCACCTCGGTGAGCTGGGGCGAGGCCGGCGTGGGCGTGGTGGCCACCCAGTCGTTCACCAACAAGTCGTTCGGCCTGCGCGGGCTGGCCCTGCTCAAAAGCGGCAAAACCGCCCAGCAGGCCATCGATGAGCTGCTGCGCGACGACGACGGCCGCGACGTGCGCCAGGTTGCCATTCTCGATAACCAGGGCCGCGTGGCCACCCACACCGGCAAAAAATGCGTCGACATGGCCGGCCACCAGCAGGGCAGTCAGTTTTCGGTGCAGGCCAACATGATGCTCTCCGCTAAGGTGTGGCCCGCCATGGCCGCCGCCTACGAAGCCAGCGCCAAGCTGCCGCTGGCCGAACGCGTGCTGGCCGCCCTCGACGAG
>NZ_BAAGZM010000538.1:0-2951 GCF_054778495.1 Hymenobacter agri | reverse complement strand
GCTGGCCTGGAACTACCGCAGCTGCGGCGGTGAGATGAACCGCCTGCTCCGCTCCTACCACCTCGGCGACACCGAAGACCTGGACCGCGTGCTGCGCCATGCGCTGGCCACCGGCCGCTACCGCCGCGCCTACCTGCTGGGCTTTTCGGCCGGCGGCAACGTCACGCTGAAATATCTGGGCGAAGACGTGGCCCGCGTGCCGGCCGAAGTGCAGCGCGCCGCCGTGTTCTCGGTGCCCACCGACCTAAAAGCCAGCTCCGAGCACATTGGCCGCCCGCAAAACCAGGTGTACATGCGGCGCTTCCTGAAGTCGCTGCGCCAGAAAATCCGCGATAAAGCAGCGCTGATGCCGGAGCAGGTTGATTTGCGGGGCCTAGAGGAACTGCGCAACTTCCCGCAGTTCGACGACAAATATACCGCACCCATGCACGGCTTCGACTCGGCCGATGCCTACTACCGGTACGCCAGTTCCGGCCGCTACCTCAGCGGTATTCGGATACCGACACTGCTGGTGAATGCCCAGAACGACCCGTTTCTGCCCGCCTCGTGCTACCCGCGCGAGGTAGCGGCCAGTTCGCCCTACGTTTTTCTCGAAACGCCGCCTGATGGCGGGCACGTGGGCTTTGCAGAAAGCAATGGGGAGTATTACTCGGAGCGGCGGGCAGTGGAATTTCTCACGGCGGAAGTACCGCGCTAATTCGGGACCCACCTGTCATCCTGAGTATTCTGCTTTAATCGCAGAATACTCAGGATGGCAGATTCGCCCTACTTCGCCGGTACGAATACCACCTTCTTGGTTTCGAAGAATTCCTCGGGATAGAAGCTGCTCAAATCCGTTACCCGGGCTTTCAGGCCCGATTCGGCGATTTCCTCGGTGAGGTCGCCGCCTTTGAGGTAGTAGAGGCCGGCCCCGGGCGCGCCCTGGGGCTTGAAGCGGTGGGCAATCCAGGGGTGGAAGGTGGCGAGGCGGGCCACGGCGCGGCTTACCACGTAGTCGAATTTCTGGCGCACCTGCTCAGCGCGGGTTTGCTCGGCGGTTACGTTGTGCAGGCCCAGCGTGGCGGCCATGAACTGCACGGCCCGGATTTTCTTGCCAATGCTGTCGACGAGGTGAAAATGCACTTCGGGGAACATGATGGCCAGCGGCAGGCCCGGCAGGCCGCCGCCGGTGCCCACGTCGAGCACGGCGCTGCCGTTGGAAAACTGCACCACTTTGGCAATGCCCAGCGAGTGCAGCACGTGGCGCTCCACAAAATTATCCATGTCGGTGCGCGACACGAGGTTGATGGCTTCGTTGGTGGCCCGAAACTCAGTTTCGAGCTGCGCGAAAAGCCGGAGCTGCTGGGGCGTGAGCGATGGGAAGTGGTGCTGCAGGAGGTTCATGGGTGCAAAGGTGCAAGCCATGTTTGCATCCATGCGCATTTCGGCTGCGCTTTTATTATGGTTGAATGAGCGAGTCTTGCTTTCGATTGTAGCTTTAGCGCATATAATACCGAATCTGCCGAATGAAGCCCATCAATCTATTTTACTGCTTTTTGCTCGCAGCAGCGCCCTGTTTTGCCCAATCGGTAATTGGTCTGGAAACCGTGCCGGAAAAGCAGATTCGCAAGTGGCTTGTTGCGTCGCCCCGAGCTTATGCGGGTTCCTATCATTTCGGCTTTTCCGAGAATGAATCATCCCTCACCATACAAGTGAATGACGGTAAGGTTTCCGCAGTCCTTGAGCGTTATTTTTTTGATTCGAATGGACAGGCGCGGCAAACTGCGAAGGCATTTACCCACATCCGCATCATCGGCAATTCATTTCTTTCCGACCAAGCAAAAGGCGACTTCGTTGCCGTCGGAAATGGTCGAAACACAAGCCTCGGCCTCCGAATCTCCAATCCGTGGAGCAGGACTATACCCAACAAGCACCGTGAAATTGGTATCCGGTCACTTCAGCCCTAACGGTTCAAAAATAAAAAAGCCCCGACTTGCGCCGGGGCTTTTCACGATTAAATAATCTGCTTGGTGTGCTTCACCATGTCATAGAGCAACTCGCGGGCGCGGTGCAGCTGGGCTTTCACAGTGCCGAGCGGGGCTTTGAGTTCGGTGGCGATTTCCTCGTAGCTGAGCTCGTCGAAGTAGCGCAGGCTCACGAGGCGCTGGTACTTGTCGGGCAGGCGCGACACCACGTGGCGCATGATTTCGATTTTCTGGTTGCGCACGGCGTGCTCGGCCGGGTTCAGGTCGTTGTCGCGGAAATCGATGGTGATTTCGTCGCCGTTATCGACCTTGATGGCCGAGTCAATCGACATGGTTTTGATTTTATTCTTGCGGATAAAATCAATGCAGTTGTTGGTGGCGATGCGGAACAGCCAGGTACTGAACGCATACTCCGGGTTGAACTTGTGCAGGTTGCGGAAGGCCTTGGCGAAGGCCTCGATGGTGAGGTCCTCGGCGTCGTCCTGGTTGCGCACCATCTTGAGCACCACGTGGTATACCGGCTTCTTGTAAATCTGCATCAGCTCGGCGTAGGCCTTCTCGTCGCCGTGGTCCACAGCGGCGCGAATCAGCTTAAAGTCGTGCTTGGCTTTGGCTGAAAACTGCTTTTGAATGTCTTGGTTGTTTATTTCCATCGAAGGGTGCGGTTGAGGAAAAGCGAGATTCCCAGGGCCAGGTAGTGAACAAAGTAGGCCACATCGAGTACCGGCAGCAGCCCGACGGTTACGGGCTGGTCGAGGCGGCGGCTCAGGCGGGCATACACGGCGCTGACGAACAAAGTTCGCAGAACCCATACCACCGCCAAAGGTACCCAATTGTTTGGCGAAAAAACTAGCACAACGCCGCTTAAATAGAACAACGTATTGGCCAGCACGAAGGTACCAATGCGCAGCCGGTCGGCCAACCGGTAGGCCCGGCCCGCCGAAAGATGCCGCCGCTTCTGCCGCCACCACGCGCGCCAGGTGGCGG
>NZ_BAAGZM010000537.1:0-2954 GCF_054778495.1 Hymenobacter agri | reverse complement strand
GCCACGGCGCGGCGGCCGCCTGCCGCTGGCTGGCCGGCAACGGCCGCGCCTACGAGCGACTGATTTTGGTAGCACCAGTCTTTCCGCCCGAAATAGACCGGCGCGCCACCCTGGTGGCCCTACCCGAGCACCCCGTGCTGGTAGTAAGCACGACCACCGACACGTATTCGCCCGAAGCCGCCGGCGAGGGCCTGATGCAGGATTTACTCGAAGTGGGGCTGAGCGCCCAGCAGCGGCTGGTTGATGCTACCGGCCCATTGCCGCTGGCTGCGCTGGCCGGGGTATGAATGCGAGACGCCTGAAATTCAGCCGGCGCCCGGCCCTGGTTTCAGGCTGGTAGTGCTTTGCGCCGGCAGCTCCGGGCGCCGCCCCCTTATTCGGGCTTGCTGTATTCAGCCCTGGCTGCTGTTAGGTAGCCAGCCATCGGCAGGGCACTCAGCATAACCTTAAGCCGGGCATACGACCGCAGGAACGGCAGTTCGAAATAGCGAAAGCTCAGCATTGCGCCGCCTACCGCCAGCCCAAACGATAGCAGGGGCATCACCACCACCACGTCCCACACCGTTTTGTGCAGGTGCAGCATGTGGTACGTATCCGCCACGCCCACAATGGCGATGTAATGCAACAGGTATAGGCCATAAGCCAGCTGCCCCAGTCGTCGAAACGCGGGTACCCGCCCCAGCTTAAACAGCGAATGCCGCCCGTAATTCTGCTCGAGCATCACCAGTGCGGCGGTGAGGTCGACGGTGAGGCGCTCGAAGGGCTTGAGGGCGGCGGGGGCTTCACTCAGGCCGTGCCGGTAGAGATACAGCGCCCAAATCCACAAGCCAATGGTAAACAGCCGGGGCATGTGCACCATGCGCACCAGCCACCACCTGGCCCAGGGCAAGCGGTATTGCTGCGCCAGGAACACCCCGACGGCCAGCAAACTGCCAATCAGCAAGTCCGATGCGCAGGTCATGCTATGAAACAGCACGTCGCCGTAGACTGCCTGCCAGCCGATGGTACCGGCCAGCAGCAGGCTCAGCACCGCCACCAGCCGCCGGGGCGGCACCAGCACCAGCACCACGGGCCACAGCAGATAGAATTGCTCTTCTATCGCCACCGACCACGTCACGAACAGCGGCGCAAACCGGGGTACGTGCCCGGCCGCAATGTCCCAGTTCTGCACACACAGCAGGTAGTGCCACGGAATAGCCGTTTCGATGTGCGGATGCCGGCCCATCGCGCGCAACCAGGGGTACCCCACGAACCCGTACAGCAGCACCACGGCGTATAAGGGCCAGATGCGCAGCAGCCGCCGCAGGTAGAATGAGCCCACGCTAATGCGCCCGGACGCTTGCTGCTCGCGCAATAACAGCAGGGTGATGAGAAAGGCGCTCATCACGAAAAAGAAGCTGAGCACCAAGGCCCCGTTGTGAATGACGCCCAGTTGCACCACTGGGGCCAGCCAGTGCGTCGTTAGTTCGGGGGCGTGGTAGGCACAGCCATGCGAGATGAACACCAGGATGAAAAACATTCCCCGCAGCCCGTCCAGATTGCGAAAGTAGGGGCGAATAACAAGCGTGCGTGCAGCCAAAACTGAAATGGGTAAAATATCCGGCGTTTGTAGCAGTAACTAGGGAAAGTGAATTCAAAGGTAAATCCAACTAAAGCTATGAATTATTCCGGCCTGCTGTTTTTTGCCCTGCGAGCCCAACCGGCACCCGCGCATCTTGCGTAGAATCAGCCCGCCCAGCAGCTTCCCTTTTTATGTCCGACGACGCATCTTCGCCCCTGCTCGAGCTCACTTACCGCTCCGACCTCAACATTCTGGTGGGGCGCTGGGGCCACCAGCCGGCCCCGCACGAACTGCCGCCCGTGTACCAGCAAGTGCAGGAAATGGCCATAGCGCACAACTGCCGCTGCTGGCTGCAGGACATCCGCCGCCGCAACCTCAACGACCCGGATACGGCCCGCTGGCTGCTGCGCGACTTCTTCCCCGAAATGGCCCGCCGCCTGGGCGGCCGCCTCTATGTGGCGTATCTGGTAGGGCCGGCGTTGCAGCATGCCATCGTGAACCGCCCCGACTACATCCCGGCCGAAGCCTCCGACGACCAGCCGTTTGCCGTGTCGTTCTTTGGCGATGAGGCCGCGGCCATAACGTGGCTGCAGGCGCGGCCCGCCGATGCGCCGGTGGGTTAGCCCATGCAGATGATTTCACGAAAGAACATTTATTTCCCCTGAAAAGCCTCTCTCCGCGCCGGAAAGAGGCTTTTTTGTTTTTGAAACAAAATTCTTTGACAGTGCGCACATCATAATTACGAAACTTTCGTAGATTTACGACATCATCGTACCGCCTCTGTTTCCGCCTCACTATGGAACGCCTCACCCAACCCGAAGAAGACGCCCTGCGCGTGCTGTGGCCGCTGCCCGCCGGTGGCTTTGTAAAAGACGTGCTTGATGCGCTGCCCGCTCCGCCCCCGCCCTACACCACGCTGGCCAGCACCCTGCGCAACCTAGAGCGCAAGGGCTACGTGCGCGCCGAAAAGCTGGGCAACTCCTACCGCTTCGTGCCCGTGGTGACGGCCGACGACTACCAGCGCCGCTCGCTGGGCACGCTGGTGCAGCAGCACTTCCGGAATTCTTACAAAGAGCTGGTGTCGTTTTTTGCGCAGGAAGAGAAGATTAGCGCGGCCGATTTGCAGGAGATTATCAAGCTCATCGAAAACAAAAAGGAGCAATAGTCATGGCCAGTGCATCCGCAATTCTGCTGTATTTGCTGAAGGCCAACGGGGCCCTGCTGCTGCTGGCAGCGGCGTATTTCGGGCTGCTGCGCCGGCTCACGTTTTTCCAGCTGAACCGGGCCTACCTGCTGCTGGCGCTACTGTTTGCGGCCGTGTACCCGGCCCTGCCCGTGCCGGCGCTGCTGCCGGCCGAGGCCACCCCCGCCGTATTCGTTCCTGTGGTGGGAA
>NZ_BAAGZM010000536.1:0-2959 GCF_054778495.1 Hymenobacter agri | reverse complement strand
CACTGCCGGGCCGGTAGTGGGGACGGCGGCGGCCGGCGTTTGGGCCGGCGCGGCTAGTGGCAGCAGGCTAATGGCCGCCGCCAGCGCCGCTATATTTTTTCTACCCCACTTCCGAATTCTGGCCCCGAGCGTCATGCCTGCTGAAATATCGGCCAAAGGTACGGCCCCGGGCACGGCGGGCAGACGCCCAGCACGTATCTTGCGACTTGGTTTACTGACGGAAATAATAAAATAATTCGTTGGCAAACGTTTTCGCAGGTCTTTCGGGCGAACTTCCTGCGGGCTGCCGCGCTTCATACACAACCCCCAATTCATTCCCATTTCCCACCAACCAATGCAAACATTTCGACGCATGACGGGCCTGCTGCTCACGCTGCTGGCCTTCGCCATCCACGCCCAGGCGCAGGTGACGGTTTCGCCGGTGTTCTTCACCGACACCACGCCCATCACCATCACCTATGACGCCACCCAGGGCAACGGGGCGCTGGCCAACTTCACTGGCGATGTGTACATCTGGACCGGCACCGTGACCAACCTGAGCACCAGCAACACCAACTGGCGCAACGTGCACAGCCCCAGCTTCGGCGCGGCCGACCCCACGGCCCTGATGACGCGCGACGCCACCAATCCCAATCTCTACCGCATCAGCTTCACGCCGCGCAGCTATTACCCCATCCCCGCGGGTGAAACGCTGCTGCGCCTGGGCATGATTTTCAAGAATGCCGCGGGTACCACGGTGGGCCGCGCCTCGGGCGGGGGCGACATTTTCGTGGATGCCACGCAGCCTGGCCTCTCGGCCCGCATTACCAGCCCGGTGAATACCACCGGCAACCCGCTGTTTGTGAACGCCAACAGCCAGGTTTCGATTACCGGCACCGCCTCGGCCGCCGCCACCCTCACCTACACCCTGAACGGTACGCAGGTGGCCCAGCAGGCCAACGCTACTACCCTCAGCACCACCGTCACGGCCACCCAGGCGGGCCGCAACGTGGTGCGCTTCACGGCTACGGCGGGCACGTCGTCGGCCGTCGATTCGCTGATTTTTGTGGTGCGCCCGGCCGTGACCGTGGCCGCGCTGCCCGCCGGCACGAAGGACGGCGTGACGTACCTGGCCGGCGGCACGTCGGTGATTTTTAACATCACCGCGCCCAACAAGCAGTTTGCCTATGTGCTGGGCGAGTTCAACAACTGGCAGGCCGACAACGCCGCCTACATGAACCGCACGCCCGACGGTACCCGCTACTGGGTGCAGATTAACGGCCTGACGCCGGGCCGCGAATACGCCTACCAGTACCTCGTGGATGGCACCATTCGCGTGGCCGACCCCTACGCCGAAAAAATCCTCGACCCCAACGACGACCAATACATCCCGGCCGTTACCTACCCCAATCTGAAAGCCTACCCCACGGGCAAAACCACCGGCATCGTATCGGTGCTGCAAACCGGCCAGACGCCCTACGCCTGGCAGACCACCAACTTCCAGCGCCCCAGCCGCGCCGACCTCGTGGTGTATGAGCTGCTGATGCGCGACTTCACGGCCCGCCACGACTACCAGACCCTGCGCGACACGCTCAACTACATTCAGCGCCTGGGCGTGAACTGCATCGAACTCATGCCCATCAACGAGTTCGACGGCAACGACAACTGGGGCTACAGCCCCGATTTCTTCTTCGCGCCCGATAAATACTACGGCACCAAGCAGGCCCTTAAGCAGTTTATCGACGAAGCCCACCGCCGCGGCATTGCCGTGGTGCTCGACGTGGTGCTGAACCACGCCACCGGCCAGAACCCCATGGTGCAGCTGTACGGCAGCACGGCCGGTCCCTCGGCCGATAACCCCTGGTTCAACGTGACGGCCCCACACCCCTACAGCGTCTACAACGACTTCAACCACGAAAGCCTCTACACCAAGTACTTCTCGAAGCAGGTGATGAGCTACTGGGTGCAGGAATACCACGTCGACGGCTACCGTTTTGACCTCGCCGGCGGTTTCACGCAAAAGCAGACCACGACCAGTACCTACGGCGATTACGACCAGTCCCGCATCAACATCTGGATGGACTACTACCAGCACATGATGAGCGTGGACGCCGGCATGTACCCCATTCTGGAGCACTTCCCCGCCAACAGCGAGGGCAAGGTGCTGGCCGATAGCGGCTTCATGCTGTGGGGCAATGCCAACTACAACTACAACGAGGCCACTATGGGCTACCTGCCCGGCTCCAACTTCAGCTACGGCTACTACGGCAGCCCCACCCAGGGCGGCCGCGGCTGGAACAACCCCAACCTGGTAACCTACATGGAAAGCCACGACGAGGAGCGCCTGATGTACAAGAACCTGACCTTCGGCAATTCCTCGGGCACCTACAGCACCAAAGACCTGAACACCGCCCTGGCCCGCCAGGAGCTGGCCGCCGCGTTCTTCTTCACCGTGCCCGGCCCCAAAATGATTTGGCAGTTTGGTGAGCTCGGCTACGACAAGTCCATCTTCATGTGCTCGAACGGCACCGTGCCCACGCCCTATCCCAACGACCAGTGCAAGCTGAGCGCCAAGCCGCCGGTGTGGCCCTACTACCAGGATGCCAACCGCCGCCAGCTCTACAACACCTACCGCGCCCTCATCGCGCTCAAGAAAGTGGAGCCCGTGTTCGAAAACCCGACCACTTACACGCAGCAGCTTTCCGGTGCCGCCAAGTCTATTCACCTGGCCAACGCTAACACCAGCGTCACCATCATCGGCAACTTCGACGTGAACCCCACTACTATCGACCCGGCCTTCCAGAGCACCGGCAAGTGGTACAACTACCTCGCCGGCGACAGCATCACGGTCACGAACGTGAATGCCCTCATCAGCCTCGCGCCCGGCCAGTACGCCGTGTACACCAGCCGCCGCATCCGCAAGGCCACGCTGCTGCCCACCCGTGCCGAGCAGGCCGCCAGCATCCTGCGCCTCACGGCC
>NZ_BAAGZM010000535.1:0-2966 GCF_054778495.1 Hymenobacter agri | reverse complement strand
CATGCCGCCGGTCAGGCCCGAGGCCACGTTGGCCAGGCCCTGGGCCACGCAGTCCTGGTTGCCCCGGCCGCGGGTGTCGGTCATCTCGTCCACCACCGTGAGGGTGAGCAGGCTTTCGGTGAGGCCTACCAGCGCCATGATGAATGCGTAGGGCAGCACCAGCGCGAACGTGGCCCAGGTGAAGGGCACCTGCGGCAGGTGCGGCACCGGCAGCCCGCCCGCGATGGAGGCAATGTCGCCCACCGCCTTGGTTTGCAGCCCGCCAAAAATCACCAGCGCCGACGTGACGACAATAGCCACCAGCGAAGCCGGTACCGCCTTCGTGAGCTTCGGCAAAAAGTAAACAATGGCCATGGTGAGGGCCACCAGCCCCACCATCAGCAGCAGCGACGTACCCGTGAGCCAGTGCTCGGACCCGGCTGCGTCGCGCGTCTTGAACTGTTCCAGCTGCGCCATGAAGATAATGACGGCCAAACCATTGACGAAGCCGTATACTACCGGCTGCGGCACCAGCCGGATGAACTTGCCCAGCTTCAGCAGCCCGATGGCAATTTGAATCAGGCCCATCAAAGCCACGGCCAGGAACAGGTATTCGGCCCCATGCTGCTCCACCAGCGCCACGATGACGACAGCCACCGAGCCGGCCGCGCCCGAAATCATGCCCGGCCGCCCACCGAATATGCTCGTGATAAGGCAGATAATAAACGCGGAGCCAATGCCCACCAGCGGGCTGATGTGGGCCAGCAGCGCAAAGGCCACCACCTCGGGCACCAGGGCCAGCGCCGTGGTCAGGCCGGCGAGAATTTCGTTTTTAGCGTTGTGGGTGTACTGAGATAGATAAGAAGAAACCGATGACATAAATTACTGAAGAAAAGGCAAAAGAAAAGCCGCACGCTTCCGGCAGGGAAGCGGCGGCACCAGGGTTTCGGGCCAATTCTCAGGGTGGGGTGAGCTGGAGGATAATGCGGGGGAAAGATGGTGGAATTGCTCGCAAAGGTACGACCGGCATGGCTGCGCAGCCGGAAAACCTCACGGGACCCCTTCGGGGCAACCCCTCTGCTTGGGGAGAGCGGAGCCTGACAATTTCAACGAAAAAGCCCCAATCCAGAAAATGGATTGAGGCTTTATTTTTCTTCCACGCCGTCGTGGCTCCCTTCTCCGCAGGAGAGGGGCCGCTCCGAAGGGGTCTCGTGAGGTCCCGCGCTTAGAACGTCACCTTCACAATCCGGAACCGCGGGGCCGTGGCACCCAGCGGGTACAGCACGTAGGCATCGTTGCCGCGCTTGGTGATGGTGGTGGCGCTGGTGGTGCCCGTGGCGAAGCTACCGGTGGCGGTGGCGCTGGCCCAGGCGTTGGTGCCGGCCATGCGGAATACCGTGCTCTGGGTGCCGGACACCACGAGCAGGGTGTTGTTGTCGGTGAGCAGCAGGCCGTCGGCACCGGTCAGGTTCTGGGTTTTGGCGACGGTGGTGAAACTGGCGGGGGTGGCGATGGGCACTTTATAGAGGGTGCCGTCGCTGGTTTTGGCCACCAGCAGGTAGCCATCGGGGTGGTACACGATGCCGTTCAGGCCGAAAGTGTTGCTGCCAAGCTGGCTATTTTCCAGAAAAACCGTGGCCGTGCCCTGCGAATCAACCTTGTAGATGATGGGCGCGAAACTATCGGTCACGTAGGCGTTGCCGTCTTTGTCCACGGCAATGTCGTTGGCAAAGTGATTGGGGTAAGCGGCGGCGGCGGGCAAGCCGCCCAAATCCACGAAGCGGCTCAGCGCGCCGGTGCCGGTGTTGAAGATGGCCAAGGCCGCCAGCTTGCGCAGCGTGGCCTGGTTCTGCACGCTGGGGTTGAAATTATTGTCGGACACGGCGGCCAGCAGGCGCTGGCGCGAGGCGTCGAGGTTGAGACCGATGGTGGAAATCAGGCGAGCATCCTTGCCGAACTCGGCGTAGGTGCTGTCGTCGCGCACGGTGCCCACGGTGCCTTTGGCGCGGGAGCTCACGTAGAAGCGGCCGTTGGCGTCGTCCCACTGAATACCTTCGGGATAAATGCCGGCCTGCGGCACGCTGATGCGCGCGGGAGCAACGGGCGGGGTCATGGCGGGCGTATCGTCTTTCGAGCAGCCGGCCAGCAAGCTGCCCGCCAGGGCCGTGAGCAACGTGAGACGGCGCAGCGGCACCGCATTGGTCTGCGAAGTGAAGGAGTGAAGCATGAAGAATAGGGCTAAAATTCACCAGATGAATTGCCTGCTTCTACGCACCGTTGACGCAAACGCTACCCGAAAGCGCCATTAAAAGCGCATTAAAAAACGTCGTCCCTACCCAATGGCGCGCTGCACCCAGGGCTTGAGGCCCGGCACGCGGGCCAGGCGTACGGCCGCATTCACCAGCCACGCTTTGTTGCTGAGGAAACGCATGAGGCGGTAGCTCTTGGCCAGTTTCCGACCGATTTTATGGGCTACCTGCGCGTCGTACTGCCGCATAAATTCGGCGCTAAAATCTTGCCTCTCAAAACACGCCGCTGCCTGCTGCCCGGCCAGCATACCGCTCTGAATGGCGGTGTCGATGCCGTGGCCCTGCAGTGGGTCAATCAGCGAAGCGGCATCGCCGCACAGCATGAATCGGGCCCCGCCGATATTGCGCTCGCGCCCACCTCCCAGCGGCAGCCCGAAGCCCACGATAGGCCCCAACAACTGCGCCTGGGCAAAGCGCGGGGCCAGCTCGGGATGCGTGGCCAGCACCCGCGTGAGAGTTTCCTTGAGGTCGACTTTGTGCTCCGAAACGATTTCCGAGAGCATGCCCAGACCCACGTTGTAGCGCCCCGCGCCCACCGGAAACAGCCACACGTAGCCGGCCAGGTAGTCGCTGCTGAGGAAAAACTCGGTGGTGCCGCTGCTGGCCCCGGCCACGTTTTCGTAGTAGGCCCGCACGCCGGCGCAGTGGTGGGCGCGGTCGAGCGGCGCGGGCAGCAGC
>NZ_BAAGZM010000534.1:0-2966 GCF_054778495.1 Hymenobacter agri | reverse complement strand
CGCCATTGCGCGCCGCCAGCGCCGTGCCGCGCGGCCGGATGCCGTACACGGCCACCGTGCTGCTTATTTCATTGGCCAGAATGAGCAGCGGCAGGCCGGTGGGGCTGTTGGCGGCCGATACGAACACGGTGCCCTCGGGGCCGAGGTCGCCGGTGCCGGCCGTCAGGCTACGGTTGTTGAGGTAGTCGACCAGGCGCGGATTGGCCGGGTCGTTCACGTTGAAAACGGCTACGCCGCCCACGCGCTCCATGCTCACGAAGGCGTAGGTAGTGTCGCGGATGGTGCCCACGGCCACGCCCTCGGGCTCGGGGCCCTTGTCGTCGGAGCGGTTCTTGCGGGTGGGCGTGCCGGTGGTGTTGCTGGCATTGAAGAGGCTGCCGAAGGCGGCATCGGTGCTGGTGAGGCGCTCGAGCAGGTCGCCGCTGTCGTACACCGTGGCGCCGGTGGCGGCGTTGAGGATGCTGAACGAGCGGCCGCCGAAGGCGTGAATCTGGTCGATGTCGCCGTCGCCGTCGGTGTCGCCGGTGCTTTTCGTCACGGTGAGGCGGCCCAGGGCATTGTTGTTTTTCAGCAGGGCGGCCTGCGGGAAGGCGGTGGGGTCTAGCACGTAGCTGGCATCGCCGAGACGCACGGTTTCGCTAAACCCGGTGTATTCGCGGGCGTCGCCTTCGTTGGCCGTCAGCACGTAGCGGCCGCCGCCCAGGGTGGCGGGCAGCTCGAAGGTGGCAATGGCATCGGGCTGGCGCATGCCGCGCACGGGCCAGTTGGCCAGCAGAATATCCGTAGCCTGGTCGGAGGCATCGAAGCTGAAGCCGGGCTGGCTGTGGTCCTGGTAGCCCATCGGGCGCAGGTTGGTGATGGTGCGGGAACTCAGGTCGATGGTGGCCAGGGCGTTGTTCTCCTGCAGGCTCACGTAGGCCGTGCGCGAGTCGGGCGAAATCGTGATGTACTCGGGCTCAAGGTCCTGCGCCACGGTGCTGGGCGCGCCGGCCGGGCCGCCGAAAATGCGGATGCCCTGGGTGCGCAGCGCGGCGGCCTGCGCGTTGTAGGACGTGAAGTCGAGGGTGGTCACGTTGGCCTGGGTCACGGCCGCGATGCCGCCGACGCTCGCGCCATTCACCCCCAGGTCGATGATGGAGATGGAGCCGTTGGGGTCGTTGGTGTAGGCCGCGTTGGGCTCGCCTTCGTTGGCCGTCAGCAGGTAGCGGCCGTCGGGCGAGTAGGTAATCATGTCGGGCAGGCTGCCCACGGTCAGCTGCTTGAGGAAGGTGCCGTTCTGGTCGAAAAACACCACTTTGCCCGCGTTCTGCGGCAGCGTGCCATCCTCGATGGCGCAGGCCACCAGCCCCTGGCGCACGGCCACCGAATTGATGTTGCCGTAGGGTGCGATGGAAATCGACGCCAGCGGCGCCAGCGCCCCGGGCGAGGCAAAATTGAGGATATCCAGTTTCGCCCCCACTGAGTTAGCCACGTACAGGCGCTGGGTGCTGGGGTCGTGGGCCACAATCTCGGCCGAGTTGATTTGCGTGCTGCCGCTGAAGGCCGGGCCGTTCTGGTAGCTGCTCAGCAGGCTGATGTTCAGGTTGCGGGTGCGGACCGGCGCAGTGGCGTCGTTATCCTTAATAAATACCAGCAGCTCGCTGGCCCCGGCCGTGAGCGTGGCGTTGGCGGGGTTCAGCAGGCGCACCGTGAAATACTCGGCGGGCTCAGCCGTGGCATCGTCGAGGATGGGCAGCGTGAGCGTGGCCGTGGTGCTGCCGGGCGCAAACGTCACGGTCTGGGTACCGGCGAAGGTGAAGTCGCTGCCCGCCGTGGCGGTGCCCAGCGGGGCCACCTGCATCTGCACGGTGCTCGCCGTAGCGTTGGCGTTGCGAATGCTGAGCGGCAGCACCACACTACCGGCGTTTTCCGCCACGCTCAGCGAAGTGCCGGTGAAGCCCAGGTCGGGCACCGTTTGGGCCCGGGCGGCGCAGGTGCCGGCCAGCACGGTGCAGGCCGCTGCGAGGAGGTTTTTAGTCGGAAATGGGTATCGGGTAACAGGCATCGGAGCGGATTTGGTGAAGGCTTGATGAACGATGCCTCAAAGCTCTTCCCAGCATATTAGGCCAACGTTGCGGCCCTATTATCGAATTGCCGCCCCTATCCTACCGCTGGGTTACCGGGCGGCGGCCTGCGCCACGCCCGCCACCTGCGCCGCCACCGGTGCCCCTCCCAGAAACTGCTGGTACCAGCGCCCCGAGTCTTTCACAATCCGCGCCTGCGTTTCGTAGTCGACGTGAATCAGCCCGAAGCGCGGCCCGTAGCCCTCGGCCCATTCGAAATTATCGGTGAGGCTCCAGGCGAAATAGCCAGCCACGTTCACTCCTTCCTGCTTCGCGCGCAGCACCTGTCCGATAACCGTCTGCAGGTAGGCCCGGCGGGCCACATCGTGCACCCGGCCGCCCGTTGCCACATCTGGGAACGCTGAGCCACTTTCAGTTATCAGCAGCTTTGGCGCATTTGGGTAAGCCGCAAACTGCTTCAACATTTGGTAAACCGACTCCGGATACACTTCCCAGCCCATGTCGGTGTGCGGCACGCCGCGCTGCTTGGCGGGCACCAGTGCCGCCCATTGCAGCGGCAGCCAGGGTGAGAATTTCACCACCTCGCGGGTGTAGTTTTGCACGCCCCAGAAGTCGAAATCGAACTGCAGCCGCTGCTCGTCGCCGGGCTGCTGGTAGCGTTCCAGCAGCCAGCCCAGGGCCGGCAGTTCGGCCGTGGGGTAGCCCAGGCCGAGGGTGGGTTCCACGAAAAAACGGTTCAGCACGGCATCGGCGCGGCGGGTGGCGGCTTCGTCGTAGCCGTTGCCGGGGCGATGCGGGGTGAGGTAAGAGCACGAAAACGTGGTACCGATTTCGGCCGTCGCGGGCAGGGTGGCGCGCAAGGCCCGTCCCCCTTCGGCCTGGGCCAGCGTGGCGTGGTGCGCC
>NZ_BAAGZM010000533.1:0-2970 GCF_054778495.1 Hymenobacter agri | reverse complement strand
GGCGGCGTAGCGACCCGCCAGCACAAACTCGTCGGCGTCGGCCGGTGCGGCGGCGCCCGAAGCCGAGCGGGCGAAGCAGGCACTTAGCTCGCGGAAATCGTCGAGCTTCAACTCGTACAGCGTGCGCAGCAGCTCGTTGAAATTGGCGGCCTGCTGCTCCGATACGTTGCTTACCACCTCATTGTAGGTGTGCTGGCGCAGGTGCTGGTGCAGCCCCAGCAGGCAGATATGCACCATGTTGCGCAGGTAGCTGTTCTGCGGCTGCTGGCTCAGCAGCTGCAGGGCCTCGAACAGGGCGTGGTCGTAGCAGTCGTAGTCGAACCAGCTTTGCACCAGCTCCAGCCGGCTCAGGCGGCGGATGCGGTCGAAATCGGGCGGGCTGGGCTGCGCACCCTCGGCCACGTGCCCCTGGGCCAGCCCCTGCACGAAGCGCATGCGCTTGGCGCAATCGGGGTGCGATTTCAGCGTGTCAGAGGTTTCGAGCACGGTTTTGGCCGCCGCCTGCACCGTGAAGATGGACCTAGGCGCGGCCGGCGCCCCAAACGTGCGCGGAAACTCGGCGCAGCTGAACCGGGCCGCCAGCGGCAGCGAGGCCGGGTTTTCGGGCTGGTCGATGACGTCGAGCAGCTGCAGAGTACGGTAGGCCTGCGGAGCCTCGTAGGTAGTGCGGGCCAGCAGCACATAGCCCAGCGAATCGGCCTGCCGCTCGAAGCGACGGTGGTGGTAGCTACTGCTCAGCGAGAAGCCCAGGGCCAGCGCTTTCAACTGCGAGTTGATGTTGTATTCGGAGTTGACGATGCGGCGAAACTCGCGCTTCAACTCCTTGCTGTGGATGGCGGTGAGGCGGTCGCGCAGGCCGGTTTCGAGGTGGTGGCTGGCACCGTGGGCCAGTTCGTGGCACAGCACGTAGGCTAGCTGGCTCTCGTTTTCGAGGCGGGGCAGCAGGCCCAGGTTTAGCAGCACGGTGCTGCTGCCCACGGCGCGGGCGTTGGGCTCGGGGTTGCGGGTGAGCACCAGCCGGGTGCCGGCTGGTAGCTGCGGGTTGGCCCGCAGAATCCGGGCAAACACCTGCTGCACATAGGGCTCCACCACGGGGTCGAGCAGGGCGGCGTAGCGAATGGCGTTGTACACATCGGCCGAGGCTTCCTGCACCACGCGGCGGTAGTGCTCGCGGTACTCGCTGCTGCCGGTTTTGGGCACGGGCATCTCGGCCCGCAGGGCGGTGCGCTGGGCTACGGCCAGCTCGTGGCGGCGCAGGGTATCGGGCGTGTAGAATGGCCGGTAGGCCTCATCCTGAGCCCACGCTGCCGCGATACTCAGCCAGCCCAGCAGCGCCAGGCAGAGAAGTCGAAACATGAAAGGAATGCGCGATATATCGGTAGAGCGCAAATCGGCTATATACCAGCTTCAAATCTAGCAGCATAGCTTATTCATTTCCAACCGAAACGCCGGATTTATTTTTTCGGGCGCACAAAAAAAGGGTGGCGAGGTGCTGACCTGCACCTCGCCACCCTCGCGGACAATTCAACTGTTCAGCCGGCGGCTACAGCCGCTTGCTCAGCAGCACGCCCGAGTAGGCGTAGCCGTTCACGTTCAGCCCTTGCATGGGCACGAAGCTCACGCCGCGGCGGCCGGCCACTTTGTGCAGCTGTGGCACCAAAATGCCCATGGTGGTGCCCACGGTGTAGCCCACAATGTTGTCGGAGAGGAAGTGCTTGCCGGCTTCGACGCGCGAATAAGCCACGGCGGCCGGCACCAAGGCGGCCGCGCCCCAAACCAAGCCCTCACCCGCGTAGCCGGGATTGAAATCGTGCAGCACTTTGGCTGCGAAGAAGGTGGCCGTGGCCGTGTGGGCCGTGTGGCCGGCAAAGAACGAGTTGGTGGCTACCGGGCCCACGCCCCCGCCGCCATCGCCGGTGCCGTAGAGGTAGGGCCGGTTGCGCGACACGTTGCCCACGGTGCTGGTGAAAATAGCATCCGTGGCCAGCATGGTTTCGACGTAGAGGCCCAGAATCTGACCGTAGTGACCGCGCACGTCCTTGTTCAGGGCCAGCAGGCCGGGGGCAATGGCCAAGGTGGGATAGCAGAGCAGGTCGCTGGCGGTCTGCCAGCTGTCGCTGTACCAGCCGGCCGAGAAGCGGTCGAAGCTGGGCACGTCTTCTTTGCGCAGCATAGCTCGCTCGGCCGCGGTGACGCCGCTTTTCTGCTGCACGCGGTAGAGGCCAAAGGCGCTGACGGCCCCCAGTCCCAGGATGATGGGGCCATCGACAGCGAAGCGGGTGTGGTAGGGCGATTCGGCTTTTTGAGCCTGAGCGGCCGGAGCGGCGGCAGTGAGCAGGGAGCCCGCGAGGGCCAGCGAGGCGAAGAATTTCATGAAGCGGAACATTGGGGTAATGTGGCCCAAACGAAATTCCGCGCCCCGGGTTATACCACGGCCGCGCCACCGACCCGGGCCCGCGCCGCGGCGGCTTACAGGTACGACAGCCACCAGTAGCGGTGGCGCTGTTTGTAGCCCTGGTACCAGCGGCAGGGCCGGTACAGGAGCAGTATCACGCCCACCCACACGGCGTAGGCCCGCGCCAGGCTGGGCGCGTAGCCGGCGGGCCAATCTTTGGGCTCGGCAAACGAGAAATTGAATGGATGCCCGAAGGTAAAGTAGCTCCACACCCAGGCGCTGCCGCTGATGAGCAGCAGGTGCAGCAAATAGTAGAAAAACGGCACCTGCCCGAAGGTGCGTAGCCAGCGGCTAAGCTGCCCGGTGGCGGTTTCAGATACGCTCAGCAGCCACAGGGCCGCGCCCTGCGTGAGGCACACGAACAGCAGCGAGGGCGGGTATTTGGTGACGTTGACGAACGACAGCAACGTAAACAGCAGCCCGCGCGGCTGCGGGGCCCAAGGCTGCGGGTCGCCGTACCAGTTGGTGGCCCGTAGTGCCACGAACAGCACCAGCAGCGCCGTGCCGGCCAGCCA
>NZ_BAAGZM010000532.1:0-2978 GCF_054778495.1 Hymenobacter agri | reverse complement strand
CTCGAAGATGGAGAGCTGCCGCACGCCGCGCCGGCCCGTCACGCGCAGGGCGGCCAGCCGCACCACGTAGGTGGCCACGCAGCGAAACACGACTTCGAGCAGGTAGCTGGGGGGCGCGTCGGCCGTCCAGAGCAGGCGCTGCCAGTCGAAGGGCGTGATGGGTTCGGCGAGGAAAAGCATGAAAATGAAGGGTGAATGAAGCCGTAGCTGGTACGCGCGGCGGGCCCCACGGTTGGCCGGGCCGTATCTTTACCGTACTGCTGGGGTCTGGTTGGCCCTGACTGGCGGACGCCGTTGCCGGCGTTGCGCCGACGGGCACCGCGCGTGGCGGTGGCCGTCGGGTTGGGCCGATTTCCGGCTGCGATTCAGCTTTGCCGACGCCCGCCAGCAGCGACTTGTTGCCCCCGTTGCCGTGAATGTTTCGTTGTTGATTGCCCCCGCCGTGTGGGTGGGGCTGCTGGGTGCGGCCGCGCACCTGCCGGGTTCGGAAGCCCCCAAAAATTCCGCCGCCGCGCCGCGCAGCCGCACCTTCGTGCTCACCAGCACCGCCACCGTGCCTGTGCCCCCGGCCGGCACCAAAACCCTCGACCTGTGGCTGCCCCTGCCGCACCCCGATGCCAACCAGGACATCCGCGACCTCAAAATTGAGTCGCCGGTGCCCTACAAAATCGAGAAGGGCGAGTTCGGCAACCAGATGCTGCACCTGCGCCCCGCCGCCCTGCCCAATGCGCCGCTGGTGGTGAAAATGACGGCCCAAATCACGCGCCGCGAGCACCTCAACCTGCGCGCCAACAGCCCCACGGCCAAGCCCGCCAAAGAAAAAACCGACCCCAACCTGGCCCGCTGGCTGGCCCCCGACCGCCTCGTGCCGCTCGATGCCAAAATCAAGCAGCAGGCCGAGGAAGTGGTGGCTAAAGCCGGCGCCAAGACGCCGCTCGAAAAGGCCCGCGCCATCTACGAGCACGTGGTGAGCACCGTGAAGTACGACAAAACCGGTCAGGGCTGGGGCCGCGGCGACATCTACTACGCCTGCGACGCCCGGCGCGGCAACTGCACCGATTTCCACGCCATCGTCATCGGCTATTGCCGCAGCCTGGGCATTCCGGCGCGCTTCAGCATCGGGCTGCCGCTGCCGGCCGAGCGCGGCCGGGGCGAAATCAAGGGCTACCACTGCTGGGCCGAGTTCTTCACCCCCGAAACCGGCTGGGTGCCCGTCGATGCCTCCGAAGCTGCCAAAAACCCCGACAAGCGCAACTACTTCTTCGGCGCGCACGACGAAAACCGCGTCGAGTTCACCCGCGGCCGCGACGTGGAACTGGCCCCCAAGCAAGCCGGCCCGCCCCTCAACTACTTCGTGTACCCCTACGCCGAAGCCGATGGTAAACCGCTGGAAGTAGGCCGGATGTATGAGTTTGCCGATGTACCGGCGCAGTAGCGGGTTATTAACAAAAGATAGAACGTCATGCTCATCTGGCGTCCGCGCAGCCGAAGCATCTCTACCGCGCAAGTAATCCCGACGATTGGGTTCACTGCTGCGGTAGAGATGCTTCGACAAGCTCAGCATGACGTTCTTTTTGCGTCCTAACTTTTAGCATGCTTCTGCCTTGTCCATCAAGCAGAAACCCTCGCCGCCCGCCAATGCGCCCGAAGCGCCGGCGGGCGGTGGCATTTGGATGGATTCAGTCAGAAATAGATGAGGTTAAAATGAACAGAAAATGAAGTAGTTATAAAGTTGAAAAGGGGCTTAAACTCTTAGAAGAAGCACAGTTCGAAGGACAAAACGAGCGGCTTGGCGGCATCTCATGCAGTGTTCATGTGAGGGTGCTAACTCGCCGGTCATTCGCTCATTGTTCTCCCATCTTCTTTCAGTTTCTCCCATGAAAAACCCCTTACTTCTTTACCTGTTGCTGCTGGTAAGTGCCGTGTGGGCCCGGTCGGGCCAGGCCGCCACCATCACCACCACAGTGCTGAACGGCACCAGTTTTTGCCAGAACACCAGCGTGCGGGTGGGCTACACCGTGACGGGCAGCCTCGACCCCAGCAACGTGTTCACGGCCCAGCTGTCGGACGAAACGGGCTCGTTTGCCGCGCCCACGGCCATTGGCTCCTTGGCGGGCACGGCGGGCGGCACCATCACGGGCACGCTGCCGGCGGGCGTGGTCACCGGCTCGGGCTACCGGGTGCGGGTGGTGGCTTCCAGCCCCGTTACCGTTGGCACCGATAACGGGCAGGATTTGACTATCACCAACATCGGGACCGTGACGGCGGGCAGCAACTCGCCGCTGTGCTCCGGCGGCAACCTGCTGCTCACGGCCAGCACCGTGCCCGGGGCCAGCTACTCCTGGACGGGCCCCAACGGCTTCAACTCGCTGCTGCAAAACCCCAGCATCGCCAACGTGGGCGTGAACCGCTCGGGCACCTACACCGTGACGGCCAGCGCCAATGGCTGCTCGGCCACATCGTCGGTAGTGGTGACGGTGAACGCGCTGCCCACCGCCAGCGTGACGCCGCAGGCCGTGGCCATCTGCGCCGGGCAGTCGGTAACGCTGAACGCCAGCGGCGGCAGCAGCTACTCGTGGAGCCCGGCCACCGGCCTGAGCAGCGCCACGGTGGCCAACCCCACGGCTTCGCCCACGGCCTCGACCATTTACACCGTAACGGTGACCAACGCCGCGGGCTGCACCAGCACGGCCCAGGCCACGGTGCAGGTGCGGGCCACGCCCTCGCTCACGGTGTCGCCCAATACTACCATCTGCGCCGGCAGCTCCACTACGCTGTCGGTGAGCGGCGCGCAGAACTACACCTGGAGCCCCAGCACCGGCCTGAACAACCCGCGCTCGGCCACGCCCATTGCTTCGCCCGCTGCCACCACCACCTACACCGTAACCGGCGACAACGGCAACTGCTCGGCCACCGCCACCGTGACCGTAACCGTGGAGCCCCTGCCCACGCCCAGCGCCGGCCCCGACCGCGTGCTG
>NZ_BAAGZM010000531.1:0-2998 GCF_054778495.1 Hymenobacter agri | reverse complement strand
GATGGTGCTGCTGGCGCGGCTCCAGGTGGGGGCCGCCGTGCGGGTGGCGGCGGGAGAGGTTCCCGCCGCCACGCTCGCTCAGTTGTTTACTTTCAGCAGCTCCACGTCGAAAATCAAGGCCGTGTCGCCGGGGATGTCGCGGCCCGCGCCGCGCTTGCCGTAGGCTAGGTCGGAGGGGATGTAGAGACGGTACTTCGAGCCTTCGGGCATGAGCTGCAGGGCCTCTGTCCAGCCGGCAATCACGCCGTTCACGGGGAAGGTGGCGGGCTGGCCACGCTGGTAGCTGCTGTCGAACACGGTGCCGTTAATCAGCGTGCCATGGTAGTGCGTCGTTACCGACGAGCGCAGAGTGGGCTTGGGGCCGGTGCCCTGCGTGATTACCTCGTATTGCAGGCCGCTGGGCAGGGTGGTCACGCCGGGCTTCTTGGCGTTTTCGGCGAGGAAGGCTTCGCCTTCGGCTTTGTTGTTTTTCATGGTTTCGGGGTCTTGGGTGTTGTCGTCTTCGGCGCCGCCCATCTGCTCCTGCAGCTGTTGCATAGCGGCTTGCATCTGCTCCTGGGTGAGGCGGCTGGGGAGGCCCTGCAGGCCTTCTTTCAGGGCGCCGGCCAGAGTGTCCACATCGAGGTCGAGGCCCTGCTGGGCGAAATTGCGGGCCAGGTCGCGGCCAATGATGTAGCTCACCTGAGCCTGGTGGGAATCGAGGTTCATAAAAACCGGGGAGGGAAATGAGTGAAGCGGCGGGGCAGCGTGGCGCGCCCGCCGCCGTGAAAAAACAGCACCACGGGTTACGCCGTGGCGCGGGCAAGGTTCCAAAAGCCGCGCCGAACCAGCCGGGCCCGCCGCATTGGCCGAAACCGCAATAAAAAAGCCCGACTCGAAAGCCGGGCTGATTCACTCTAATAAACTGAATAACGATAAATAGCGGTAATAATCAGCGCTTAGCAGTAGTGGTGGTGGTCGTCGTCGCCGTGGAAGAAGAACGTCAGGTCGAGGTCGGCCAGTTTGGCAGCCAGGTAGCTGACGCCGCTCAGCAGCAGGAGGGAGGACACGGAGATAGCAGTGGTTTTTTTCATCGGATGCGGGCCAGCGGCCTTGGGTTGATTTACTGGGACAAAGATACGCACGATTGAAAAATATGTTATGCATGCAGCATAAAATATCGTTTGCATGACGTTATTTTTTCGTGATGCAACAAATTGAAATGCATTCGCCCGGATTTCAAAAGCCCGGATTGACAGCGGCGCCGACTTTTGCCATCGTCCTCAACTGCTTCACTTCTATGGAACTCTGCATCCGCAACTTATCGAAAACCTACCCCAACGGCGTGCGCGCCCTGCGGGGCATCAACCTCACCATTCCCAACGGTATGTTCGGCTTGCTCGGGCCCAACGGCGCGGGCAAGAGCAGCCTGATGCGCACCATTGCCACGCTGCAGGAGCCCGACAGTGGCAGCATCCGGCTCGGCGACATCGATGTGCTGGCCGACAAGGACGCGGTGCGCCGCGTGCTGGGCTACCTGCCGCAGGAGTTTGGCGTGTACCCCAACGTGAGCGCCGAAGTGCTGCTCGACTATTTTGCCGGACTGAAGGGCCTGCGCGACGCGGCCGAGCGCAAGGCCGCCGTAGAGAATCTGTTGCAGCAAACCAACCTCTGGGCCATGCGCAAGAAGGCGGTGGGCGGCTACTCGGGTGGCATGAAGCAACGCTTTGGCATTGCCGTGGCCCTGCTGGGCGCGCCACAACTCATTATCGTGGACGAGCCCACGGCCGGACTCGACCCCACTGAGCGCAACCGCTTCCTGGACCTGCTGAGCGAGATTGGCGAGAACGTGGTGGTGATTCTCAGCACGCACATCGTGGACGACGTGACCGAACTGTGCCCCAACATGGCCATTATTGCCGGCGGCGAGGTGGTGGCCACGGGCTCTCCCAATGAGGTGATTGGCGAAATCCGGGGCAAGGTGTACCGCACCAAAACCGAAAAGGCGGCCCTGGCCCAGCTGCGTGGCGAGTACGACGTGATTTCGTCGAAGCTGGTGGCCGGGCAGCCCATCGTGCGGGTGTTCAGCGAAGTGCCGATAAACGGGCAGTTCCAGCCCGTGGAGGCGACGCTGGAAGACGTGTATTTCCACCGCCTGGCGCGGCGGGAGCAACAGGCCGCTACGCTTTAACTCCGGGCCGTCATGTTCTTCCATACCCTCCGCTTCGAGCTGCGCTACCGTTTTGCGCAGCCGACTACCTACCTCTATTTCGGGGTTTTTGCGCTGTTTGCGTTTTTGTCGCAAACGGTGGATGACTTCGGGTTTAACTCCAGCCCGAAGGTGCACGTGAACGCGCCCGACGCGCTGGCGAACCTGTATTTCATCTCCTCCATTTTCGGCATGTTCATCACGGCGGCGCTGCTGGGCACGCCGGTGTACCGCGACGACAAGGAGCAGATGACGGGCTTGCTGTATACCACGCCGCTGCCCAAGCCGGCCTACCTGGGCGGGCGCTTTGTGGGTTCGCTGCTGGCCATGTGGTTCATTACCTGCGGCACGGCGGTGGGGGCGCTGCTGGGCATGCTCGCGCCGTGGGTGGAAGCCAGCAAGCTGGGGCCGGTGCCGGTGCTGGGGCTGATGGCACCGCTGCTGGCGGCGGGCTGGGTTAATGCGCTGTTTGCGGGGAGCTTGTTTTTTGCGGCGTATCTGCTGCTGCGCTCGCCGCTGGTAGTGTATCTGGGTGGAATTGTGCTGTTTGTGGGCTACCAGTTGTCGCTGCAATTCAGCGAACGGGTTACCAGCGACCACTTGTTTGCCATGCTCGACCCGTTCGGCATCGTGGCCAAAAACCTCGACGTGAAGTACTGGACCATTGCTGAGCGCAACTCGCAGGTGGCGAATTACCTGGGCGGCTATCTGCTTGAAAACCGGCTGTTGTGGAGCGGCATCGGGCTGGCGGTGCTGCTGCTGGCTTGCGCGGTGTTCCGGCTGGGGCTGCCGCGCACGCGGGCCGGCAAG
>NZ_BAAGZM010000530.1:0-3002 GCF_054778495.1 Hymenobacter agri | reverse complement strand
CGCTGCTGGTGCGCGACGTGGCGGCCGTGCGCTTCGGCCACGCCGTGCGCTACGGGGCCATGAACCGCGACGGCCTCGGCGAAACCGTGGGTGGCGTGGTGCTTATGCTGAAAGGCGCCAGTTCCGAAGCCACCATCAAAAACGTGAAGGCGCGGGTAGCCGAAATTCAGCAAACGCTGCCGAAGGGTCTGGTCATTGAGCCCTTTCTCGACCGTACCAAGCTGGTGGACAAGGCCATTCATACAGTAGTTAAAAACCTGATTGAGGGCGGGATTATCGTGATTGTGGTGCTGCTGCTGCTGCTCGGCAACCTGCGCGCCGGGCTGGTGGTGGCGGGCATGATTCCGCTGTGCATGCTCTTCGCGCTGGGCATGATGAAGACGTTTGGCGTATCGGCTAACCTGATGAGCCTGGGGGCGTTGGACTTCGGCCTCATCGTGGATGGGGCCGTGATTATCGTGGAGGCCGTGATTGCCCACCTGCTGCACGAGCGCCTCAAAGCTGCCCACGAAACCATGGACGACATTACCGAGGGCGTGACCAACCGGCTCATGAAATCGGCCTTGTTCGGCCAGCTCATCATCCTGATTGTGTATTTGCCCATTCTCTCGCTCACGGGTGTGGAGGGCAAGATGTTCCGGCCCATGGCCCTCACGGTGAGCTTCGCCATTGTGGGCGCTATGCTGATGTGCCTGACTTATGTGCCGGCCGTCACGGCCTGGGCGCTGAAGAAGAACATCAGCGAGAAGCCCAATCTGGCCGACCGCATCGTGGGCTTTCTGCACCGCGGCTACGACCCCATTATTCGGGCGGCGCTGGGGGCGCGCTGGCTAGTGGTGGGTGTGGCCGTGGGCCTGCTGGCGCTGGGCGGCTTTGTGTTTTCGCGGCTGGGCGGCGAGTTTATTCCGCAGCTCGACGAGGGCGACTTTGCCATGAACGTGACGCTGGCCCCGGGCTCGTCGCTCGATGAGAGCATTTTGCTAACCACACGTATTCAGCGCATTCTGAAAAGCCAATTCCCGGAGGTGTTACAAGTGGTGGGAAAAATCGGCACCTCGGAAATTCCGACCGACCCCATGTCGCTGGAAGATTCCGACCAGATGATTATCCTGAAAGACCACGCCGAGTGGACCAGCGCCCACACCCGCGAGGAGCTGGCCAACAAGATGCAAAAGGCCCTGGCCGGCGTACCCGGCGTGAGCCTTGAATTTCAGCAGCCCATCCAGATGCGGTTTAACGAGCTGATTTCGGGCGTGAAGTCGGATGTGTCGGTGAAGATTTACGGCGACGACCTCGACGTGCTGAAGGAAAAGGCCGACGAAGCCGCCGCCCTCATCCGCCCGCTGCAGGGCGTGGGCGACATTAAAGTGGAGCAGATTATCGGCCTGCCGCAGCTGCGCGTGAGCTACGACCGCGCCAAGCTGGCCCAGTACGGCCTGCGCGTGATGGACCTCAACACGCTGCTGCAAACCGCTTTCGCGGGCCAGACCACCGGCCAGGTGTACGAAGGCGAGCGCCGCTTCGACCTTGTGCTGCGCCTCGACTCGCTGCACCGCCGCGGGGCTGACGACCTCAACCAGCTGCTCGTGTCGCTGCCCGACGGCAACCAGATTCCGCTGGCCGAAGCGGCCACCGTGGCGCTGAAACCCGCCCCGGCCCAGATTTCGCGCGACGACGCCCGCCGCCGCGTCAACATCGGCGTGAACGTGCGCGGGCGCGACGTGCAAAGCCTGGTGCAGGATATTCAGGGCAAGCTGAAAACCGGCCTGCAGCTGCCCGCCGGCTACAGCATCGAATATGGCGGCCAGTTCGAAAACCTAAACCACGCCAAAGACCGGCTGGCCATTGCCGTGCCGGTGTCGTTGGTGCTCATTTTCATGCTGTTGTTCCTGGCCTTTCGGTCGGTGAAGGAGGCGCTGCTGATTTTCACGGGTATTCCGCTGGCGGCCATTGGGGGCGTGCTGGCGCTGTGGCTGCGCGGCATGCCGTTCAGCATTTCGGCCGGCGTGGGCTTTATTGCGCTGTTTGGCGTGGCGGTGCTGAACGGGATTGTACTGGTAGCCAGCCTGAACGAGTTGGCCACGGCCGGCGTGAAGAAAATCCACGAGCGGGTGCTGCGCGCCACCGAGGAGCGGTTCCGGCCGGTGCTGCTTACGGCCTCGGTAGCCTCGCTGGGCTTTTTGCCCATGGCCCTATCGGGTTCGGCCGGGGCGGAGGTGCAGAAGCCGCTGGCCACCGTGGTTATCGGCGGGTTGATTACGGCCACGCTGCTCACGCTGGTGGTGCTGCCGGTGCTCTACACCTTCTTCGTAGATGACGACGAGCCCAGTCCCGAGGTTGCCGCTGAAGAAGCGGAAGAAGCTAAGCGGCAGGAAGAAACCGGCGGCGAGCCAGCCAATGAAACGGATAAAACGCCCGTTGCTGAAGCCTCTGCCGCGGCGGGGGCAACTAAAGCAACCGGTACGACAGGAGCAGCCGGCGGTATCATCACGACGCTATTGCTGCTGGCCTCCATGGCCCTGTGGCCGGCCACTGCCTACGCCCAGAAAGCGCCCACTAACTCCCAGCTCAGCCTGGCGCAAGCCCTGAGCACCGGCCTGGCGCAAAGCCCGCTGGTGCAGTCGGCCACCCTGCAGGCCCAGCAGCAGCAGGCCCTTACCCGCACCGGCTACGACCTGCCGCGTCTAGTGCTCGACTACCAGTACGGCCAGATTTCGGGCCCGCTGGCCGACCATAGCTTCAATATTCTGCAGCAGTCGGCCTTCCCCACCGTGTACGGGGCCCAGCGCCAAGTGCTGCAAACCACGGCCGAGGCCGGCACCATCCGGGCCCGCGCACAGCGCCGCGAGCTGAGCCGCAGCATCCGCTCGGGCTATTATAATTTGCTAGTGACGTACCGCCTCGCGGCCCTGCTGCGCCGGCAGGACAGCCTGTACCTGCCCGCCGCCCGGGCCGCCCGCATTCGCTACCAGGTGGGCGAAACCAACCGCTTGGAGCAGGTG
>NZ_BAAGZM010000529.1:0-3006 GCF_054778495.1 Hymenobacter agri | reverse complement strand
CGGGGCCGGCGCGGGTGCCGCCGCAACGGGTGCGGGTGCCGTAGGGGCCGCGCCGTCTTCTTCAACGAAGAAGCCTTTGGCGGCTTTGGTGAGGTTTTCGAGAATAGCCATGAGCAGCAGATTGTTGGTGACTGCCACCTAATGCCAAGACCAATGCCGGTTTGAAAATTATTTCGGCGAAAATTTAAAACGCGCTGATATATAAATAATTAATAAAAAATCCCCGCCGGGCGCAGGGCCCGACGGGGATAAATTTTTTCAAAATGAAAAGGCTATTTTTTCAAATCAATAAACAAGTAGAATAAAAAAGACCGTCATGCTGAGCGGAGGCGTAGCCGCAGTCGAAGCATCTCGCGTGCAGTAGTAAACCCAATCGTTGGGATTAGTTGCGCGGTAGAGATGCTTCGGCTCCGGCTGCGCCTCCGCTCAGCATGACGGTCTATGTAGTCAGTACGCTCTCTTCTAAATCCCCAGCGCGAAGACATCTGCCGCCGCTTTCAGCGACGACTGCCGGATAATAAGGTCGCCGGAAATGACGAACGTGCGGGGCTGGAACTGTTCCTTAAGCTGCAGATGCTCCAGGATGAGGCGGGCGGCCTGTTGGCCGATGCGGTAGGGGTGGAGGTCGACGGTGGTGAGGCCGGGCTCAATCATGGCGGCCATAAACTCGTCGCCGAAGCCTACCACGGCCACGTCCTGCGGCACGCGCACGCTGCGCCTTTTCAGGGCCACCAGCAGGTCGAAGGCATTGGTGTAGTTGATGGCGAAGATGGCATCGGGCGGCTCGGGCAAGGCCAGCCAGTTGTCGAGCGCCGCCTCGGCCTGGTCGGTCTGAAATTCGATGTGCACCTCGTATTCGGGCCGCAGGGGCAGGTTGTAGCGTTTCAGGGCGCTTTGGTAGCCGGCCAGGCGGTTGCGGCTGATGAGCAGCGACTCGGGCCCGGCCAGAATGGCAATGCGCCGCGCCCCCTGCTGAATAAGGTGCTCGGTAATATTATAAGCCCCGTTCCAGTCATCAAGAATCACCTTGGCGCTGTCCACCTCGTTGCTCACGCGGTCGAAATGCACCACCGGAATGCCGCGGCAGGCGCTGGGCTTCACGTGGTCGAAGTTCTCGGTTTCGCGCGAGTGGCAGATGAGCAGGCCATCGACCTGGCTGGCCACCAGCGCCTGCACGTTGCTCACCTCGGTGCGGTACGACTCCTTCGACTGCATAATCATCACGCGGTAGCCCGACTCGGTGGCCACCGCCTGAATGCCGCTCACCACCGTGGCAAAAAACGGCCGCTCGATATCTGGAATCAGTACGCCCAGGGTATGGGTTTCGCGGCTTTTGAGGCTCTGGGCCAACAGGTTGGGCTGGTAGTCGAGTTGGCGGGCCGCGTCGAGAATGGCCTGGCGGGTGGCGGGGCTGATGTCGGTGTGGCCGTTCAGCGCCCGCGATACCGTGGACGACGCCACGCCCACCGCCTTCGCCACGTCGCCAATGGTGGTTTGCGTGCGGCGCCGCTCGGGCGCGGGGCCGGGCTTCTCCTCCGTGAAGTGGTAGTCGCAGGACTTGCAGAGGTAGCGCTGGCGGCCGCGCACGAAGCCCGCTTTCAGCACCGAGTCCGGCTTACGGCATTTGACGCAGGTAATCATAAAATTGAATTTAATTTATAATACAGCCTCGCTCCACAAAGGATTGTGTTTCGCGGGTGAGTGCTTACTCAAAAGTAAGAATAAAAAATATTTTTTGTCACGGTTAACAAAAAGTTTTGTATCGGCAACGTTTCCGGAAACGTTGCCGATAGTTTTCGTGGGAAATTATTGATTTTAGGCACTTTTTGCGGTGTACAACTATGCCGGTGTTGCATTACTTTCGATAAGAAGTTTGGCAAACGAGCCAGCGGACCGGTTTTGATACCTTTGTTGCCCTAAACCGGAGATTGATATCACAAATTGGACTTTTTGTAAATAGCTCACCGTATGCTGCACACCATGCGCTGGTTTGGCCCCCACGACCCCGTTTCACTGTTCGACATCCGGCAGGCCGGTTGCGCGGGCGTGGTCACGGCCCTGCACCAGCTACCGGTGGGCGCGGAGTGGCCGGTAACGGAAATCCTGGCGCGGCAGGAGCTGATTGCGGCCGACAACGCCACGCACGCGCCCCTGCACTGGGCCGTGGTGGAAAGCCTGCCCGTGCACGAGGCCATTAAGAAAGGCCTGCCCGCGCGCGAGTTGTACATAGCGAACTACAAAGCGTCGCTGCGTAATCTGGCTGCCTGCGGCATCCGCACGGTGTGCTACAACTTCATGCCAGTACTGGATTGGTCGCGCACCAGCGTGCACTACGAGATGCCCGACGGCTCGCGCGCCCTGCGCTTCGTGTGGCAGGACTTCGCCGTGTTCGACCTCTGCATCCTGAAGCGTCCCGGCGCCGAGGCCGCCTACGAGCCCGCCGTGGCCGACGCCGCCCGCCAGCAGTTCGCCGCTATGAGCCCGGCCGAAGTTGCCGACCTCAGCAACACGGTGCTGCTGGGCCTGCCCGGCTCGGAAGAGGCGTTTGAGCTGGCCGGCTTCCAGGTGCTGCTCGATGAGTACGCGGCCATCGATGCCGCGACGCTGCGCGCCAACCTGCACTACTTCATTCAGCAAGTGGCCCCGGTGGCCCAGGAGGTGGGCGTCAACCTGTGCATCCACCCCGACGACCCGCCGTTTCCGCTGCTGGGCCTGCCGCGGGTGATGAGCACCGGCAACGACATTGCCGCCCTGCTGGCCGCCTGCGACGTACCGGCCAACGGCCTCACGTTCTGCACGGGCTCGCTGGGCGTGCGCGCCGACAACGACCTGCCGGCGCTGGCCCGGCAGTTTGGCCCGCGCATCCACTTTGTGCATCTGCGCGCCACCAAGCGGGAGGATAACCCGCGCAACTTCCACGAGGCCGACCACCTGACCGGCGACGTGGACATGTACGCCGTGGTACGCGCCCTGCTGCTGGAAGAGCAGCGCCGCGCCGCCGCCGGC
>NZ_BAAGZM010000528.1:0-3006 GCF_054778495.1 Hymenobacter agri | reverse complement strand
CCTGCGCTACGTGCGCCACGAGAAGCGCAGCGCCGGCCGCCGCGCCATCCAGCGCCACCTCGAGCAGCTGCTGGCCGAAAACGCCGACCGCTATAACTCCAACCTGTTCAGCCAGAGTGAGTGGGCCGTGGGCAACATCGAAGAAGTACCCGCCACCTACGTCGCCGATGCCGGCCAGGTAGACGGCCGCGAGGTGCTGCAAGCCTGCTTCGACGCCAACTTCCAGCGCGACCCCAAAATCTTCGCCATCGGTGAGGATGTGGGCAAGATTGGTGACGTGAACCAAGCCTTCGCGGGCTTGCAGGACAAATTCGGCGAGCTGCGCGTGACCGATACCGGCATCCGCGAGTGCACCATTGCCGGGCAGGGCATTGGCGCGGCCCTGCGCGGCCTGCGACCCATCATCGAGATTCAATACCTCGATTACCTGCTCTACGCCATCCAGATTCTGAGCGACGACCTGGCCTGCCTGCAGTACCGCACCAAAGGCGGCCAGAAGGCTCCGCTGATTGTGCGCACCCGCGGGCACCGGCTGGAGGGTGTGTGGCACTCGGGCTCGCCCATGCAAATGATTCTGGGCAGCATCCGGGGCATGCACGTGTGCGTGCCGCGCAACATGGTGCAGGCCGCCGGCTTCTACAATACGCTGCTGCGCAGCGACGAGCCGGCCATCGTAATTGAGTGTTTGAATGGCTACCGCCTGAAGGAAAAAACGCCGAGTAACGTGGGCGAATTCACGCTGCCGCTGGGCCGCCCCGAGGTGCTGCAAAAAGGCACCGACGTAACCGTAGTAACCTACGGCTCGATGTGCCGCATCGTGATGGACGCCGCCCGGCAGCTGGCCGAAGTAGGCATTTCCGTCGAAGTGATTGACGTGCAGACTTTGCTGCCTTTCGATACCGACCAGCTCATTGCCGACAGCCTGGCCAAAACCAACCGCGTGGTATTTGCCGACGAGGACGTGCCCGGCGGCGCCACGGCCTATATGATGCAGCAGGTGCTCGACGAGCAGCAGGCCTACCGCTTCCTCGACGCGCAGCCGCGCTGCCTGGCCGCGCAGCCCCACCGCCCGGCCTACAGCTCCGACGGCGACTACTTCAGCAAGCCCAACGCCGAAGATGTGTTCGACACTGTGTACGAGCTGATGCACGAGGCCGACCCCGAGCAGTTTCCCGAGATTTACTAGGCCAAAAAAAATAACGCTGGGCTTACGGGCCCAGCGTTATTTCGGTAGTTGTGACCGTGTTGCTTTGGTGCATGGCCCGGTCCATAATACTGATTTCGAATCGAAAGACATCGCCGACGGAATACGAAGTCCGGTTCAGGGGCAGGCGCAGCTTGTAGCGCAATGTTCCCTTGAGGGGAGCCGGCTTGTTATCAGTAGTAGGCTCCAGCCGCGGGTAGCGGCCGTCGTATTCGCCGGGATAGCCGTTAGGCGTGTAAAACGGCACAAACGTGTAATTGGGAGCAGTGCCGACTCTTTTAAAAGCCTGAATGAAGTAGTTGTTGCTGGTAGCTAGCCCATTATGCCCGCCGGTTTGGGAATTGTAGGGTGGTACTTTCGTATCAGCGTCATCGAGGCCGAGGTCGCCGTCGCCATCCTGAAAATCAACGGCAAACACGAGCGTATCGCCGGGCGTGGCACCGGGCACCGGCGGCGGCGCGTATATTTTCGTCAGGTTGTTGAAGCTGATACTGGGTGTGGTTGGGTAGCTGGGCGCTTTCAGGCAGCTGCTGACGCCAGCCCAACCAGAGACCAGCACCACAACGGCACCGAGGGTACGAAACAGATTCATAGAAACCAAAGAAGTAAGTTCAGCGACTCAACGGCCGCTGCGGCCCTAAAGTACGTGCTTCGCAACGAATAGCGCGATTGGTTGGTTCAGCCTCGGTCGTGTTGCTCAATTATCTTATGTCTTTCCGTTCCGATTTCATGCGGGCTCTGCCGCAACTCACGCCGGCTACGTTCGAGGCGGCCGCGCTGGCGCTGTTCCGGCACCAGGCCGCGCACTGCCCACCCTACGCCCAGTACCTGGCCCAGCTGCGCCGCGACCCGGCCGCCGTGGCCCGCCTCACGGACATTCCCTTTCTGCCCATCGAGTTTTTCAAAACCCACGAGGTGCGCACCGACGGGGCCGACTGGCAGCCGCAGGAGAAATTTCTGAGCAGCGGCACGACCTTACAGCAGCGCAGCCGCCACCTCGTGCGCGAGCCCGCTCTATACCGCGAAAACGCTGCCCGCATCTTCGAGCAATACTACGGCCCGCTCACCGGCTGGACGTTTCTGGCGCTGCTGCCGTCGTACCTGGAGCAGGGCAATTCCTCGCTGGTGGCGATGGTGGACTATTTCGCCCGGCAGTCGGGCCAGGCGCAGCCCGCCTTTTTCCTGCACGACCACGCCGCCCTGCGCGCCGAGCTGGCCGAGGCTAAGCAAGTGCCCGGCCGCCTCGTCATGCTCATCGGAGTGAGCTACGCGCTGCTGGATTTCGCCGCCGCCACCGGCCCCGCGCCCGAGCTGCAGGGCCTGACGGTGCTCGAAACCGGGGGTATGAAGGGCCGCCGCCGCGAAATGATACGCGAGGAGCTGCACCAGGAATTGCAGCAGGCGTTCGGCCCCGCCGGCATCCACTCCGAGTACGGCATGACGGAGCTGCTCAGCCAGGCCTACTCGCTGGGCGACGGCCGCTTCCACTGCCCGCCGCCGCTACGGGTGCTGCTACGCGAGCCTTCCGACCCGTTCTCGGTGGCCGAGTTCCGACCCGATGGGGCTATCAACGTAATTGATTTGGCGAACATCGATTCCTGCGCGTTCATCGAAACCAAGGACTTAGCCCGCATGCACCCGGACGGCTCGTTTGAGGTGCTGGGGCGCATGGATAATTCGGACGTGCGCGGGTGTAATCAGATGGTGTGATTAGTAGCAAAGAAATTTTGGCGGTGGTCTAAGTGAGGATGGTTCTGTGATTATGTCGGTCGATGCAAATTTTAATTCGGGCTGCGTGCATG
>NZ_BAAGZM010000527.1:0-3019 GCF_054778495.1 Hymenobacter agri | reverse complement strand
TAGCGCAGGCCCGGCACGGGCCGGTAGCGGCCGTCGAAGGTGCGCAGGGCCCCCGGCTGCATGCTGCCATCGCCAAAAAAGCCCGAGCCTTGGGCTTTCAGGGCGGCGCGCAGGGTGGTTTCCTGGGGGGCACGGTTGGCTTGGGCGTAGAGGACGCGGGCTTCGGCTACGTCGTGGCTGGCCTGGGCCCGGGCCGACTGCCCTCCCACGGCCAGACCCAGTAAAAGCATTAGAGAAGTAATTTTCACAAATAGTCCTACTGAAACGATGATAAGGAAAAGCGACTAACTAACAGGATGTCAAAAATACAGGTAGTAAGGCATTGTTGACATAACGCATTGCGCTTTTCAAGCACCGTGCCATTCCACTAGCACTTAGCGGTTGCGGCCGTACTGCTCGTGGCTGCTCACCCAGTCGGAGCTCGAAATAGCGGCGCCCAGGCTCAGCTCGCCGGCCAGTACCACGCCGGTCACGATTTCGGCAAACTTGCGCACCGTGCCCCGGCCCACGCAGCCCAGCATGCGCAGGCACTCGTTTTGGGTGGCCAGGCCGGTACCGCCGCCGTGGGTGGCCACGATGAGCGAGGGGATGGTGATGCTGATGTAGAGGTCGCCGTCCTTGTTCACTTCCGAATACAGGATGCCGGCCGAGGACTCGCTCACGTTGGCCACGTCCTGCCCGGTGGCGATGAACAGGGCCGTGATGCCGTTGGCCGAGTGTGCGCCGTTGTTGTTAGCCCCCGAAATGAAGGCGCCCACGTTGCTCACCTGCCCGTGGTAGGCCAGCTGCTCGGGCGTTACGCGCATGCGCTGCATCAGCACGTCGCGCTTCACCACGGCTTCGGCCACCACGCGCTTGCCGCGGGTGCGCATGACGTTGATTTGCGAGGCTTTTTTGTCGGTGGCGAAGTTCGATTCCAGGTAGAAATGCTCGATTTTCGGGCCCTTGTAGTTCTCCAGAATCCAGGAGCAGGCGGCGAAGGTGGCGCGGCCCACCATGTTCTGGCCCGCGGCGTCGCCGGTGCTGAAATTGAAGCGCAGGTAAGCAAACTTGTTGCTCAGGTACGTATCGATGTACTGTAGCTTGGCCACGCTGGAGGTGCTTTCGGCCTGCGGCCGAATCTGGTCGATGTTGTCTTCCACCCATTGGCCGAAGTCGCGGGCCCCGCGCGCATCGTCGAACACGAACACGGGGGCGCGCTGCATAGCGTCGCCAATCACGGTGCACTTCACGCCGCCGCACAGGTTCAGCACTTGAATGCCGCGGTTGTAGCTAGCCACGAGCGTGCCCTCGGTGGTGGCCATCGGAATCAGGAAGTCGCCCTGCGCGTGCTCGCCATTCACGGTGAGCGGCCCGGCCAGGCCCACCGGAATCTGGGCCACGCCCATGAAATGCTCGCAGTTGCCCTGCAGCTGGTGGGCATCGAAGGAGTAGTGCTTGAGGTGTTTGAACTCCTGGCTGGTGAAGTCTTCGGCGAAGCGCTGGCGGGCGGCAATGGCGGCCTCGGCGTAGTCATCTTCCTCGGAGCGCGGAATGCGGGCCTTGGAGGCGCCCACGCCCACAATGGCGTCCTCGACCTCCACGTGCAGGTCGCCGAAGGCATCGGTGGCAAACCACATCTGCACGCGGTGCATGCCCTCGGCCAGGGCAGGCGTGTCGAGCAGCACCGTGATGGTGCGGCCCACGGGCAGCTCCACGGCCTGCGCGGCGGCATCGATGGCGGTGGCGGCGCGCTGCTCGCCATTGCCCAGGTCGACCCGGATTTTCTCGGCCGGCACTTCCACGTCGTCAATCTGCACCTTCGTGAAGCCGGTCACCTTCACCGTATCGAGGCGGTTTTTGAGGCTGAAGGCGACGCCCGCATTCTCGGGCTGATTGTGCAGGCTGCCGCGGGTGTAGAGCAGCTTGAGGAGCATGGGGCTGGGCGTGAAGACCATAGGGGCGGGGCGAGTGAAAGTTGGGTGGATAAGGTGCGTTGAGAAGTGAAGGTGGGGAATTTTATCGAATTTTAAACTGAACAGGGATGGTGAGGGAGATTGTAGCTGGATTGGTCGTCGCATTAGCGCCAGGCATAAATGTGCCAAGCGAGCGTACTGCCTTTAAAGCTTCTGCATCAAAATCAGGGTAAAGGCCACGAACAACTCGCGCATCATACACCTTGCCATCCGTGCCCACATCGAAAGTGACCCACACATTTCCTTCTACGCATACAACCCTGCCTATTTGTGGCCAACGTAGGTGCTGATAGATGGTGCGCATCATACCCTTTTGGCCACCATCGATGTATTGAGGCGCTTGAATTAAATGAGCGCCACTCGGAGGTGGTACCAAGGGCGGCCGTTCAGTTGCAGGAACAACGAGGTCCGATAAATCCGGCTCTGCTTTGGGCGGAACCTGCTGGGCCCGCGCCGCCGCTGGCAGCAACAGCACCGCCGCCACCGCCCGCCAGCTTCTGCAAGCCGCTGTTGTTGCTGCTGAATCGAGAAGAAGCATGGTTGAGGCCCCAATTATTTGAGCTTGAAGGTAATCGGTACGGTAAAGCTTACCGCTACTGACTCACCCATTTGTTTGCCCGGTTTGAACTGCGGCAGTAGGCGCACCACGCGCAGCACTTCCGCATCGAACCGCGGGTGCAGACTTTTCACAATTTGGGCATCGCTAACCTGGCCATCCGTGCCTACTGTGAACGAAGCGAATACCTGGCCTTGCTTCTGAATCATTTTGCCCTTGCTGCGCGGCCATACAATTCGCTGCTGAATGTACTGCACCACCTCGCGACTGCCGCCACCATGTAGGCTGGGCATTTGTTCGACCACGGCACCATAAACTATTCCTGATGCCTCAGAAGTCATATCAGCAGCAGTAGAATCTGGTGTTTGGGCATTGCTGATTCGTTGGCTGGCACCGGCCGCCACAGGCACCGGCCCGCCCGTACCGCAGCCCTGTACCTGCGCCAGCGCCTCTCGCGCCGTGAGGCCCTGCGCCACCACCAGCACCAACGCTGCCACAAACCAGCGCA
>NZ_BAAGZM010000526.1:0-3025 GCF_054778495.1 Hymenobacter agri | reverse complement strand
GGCCGGCGGCGGGCGAAGTGCTGTATGCGCGCTCCCTGCGGGGGCCGCCCGCTCGCGCCTAGCTGCCGGCGCATTTCTTTTTCTCTTTTTGGTAATACCCCGCCTTACCCGCGGCCAGGCTGCATGCAGCTGGCTGGCGGGTCGGGCTGCTTTTGGCATTTCTCATGTTTTCAGTTATTTATAAACCCTTTATTCTTTTAGCCTTCGCTGCCGGACCTGTTGTTGTTGCCGCGCAGGAAGCGCCAATGGCTGCCCGCACCCGCACGGCCACGCCGCTCACCGGCCGCGTGGTCGATGCCGCTACCGGCGAGGGCCTGCCTGGCGCCAACATCATTTTCGATGACTTGAAGCAGGGCACCGCGGCGGGGCCCGATGGCTCGTTCAGCTTTGGCAACCTGCCGCGCGGACGCTTCACGGTGCAGGTGCGCTCGCTGGGCTACAATACCGTGACCGAAACCGTGGATACCGGTAGCGGCCAGCCGCTGGAAATCAAGCTGACGGCGGCGGCCACCGAGATTGGGCAGGTAGTGGTAACGGGCGTGAGCCAGGCCACGCAACTGCGCCGCTCGCCAGTGCCCACGGCGGTGGTTGACCGCACCCGACTGAACCAAACCTCGGGCTCGAACCTGGTGGATGCCATTGCCCACACGCCCGGCGTGGCCCAGATTACGACTGGGGCGGCCATCAGTAAGCCCGTGGTGCGCGGGCTGGGCTACAACCGCGTCATCACGCTGAACAACGGCGCCCGGCAGGAAGGCCAGCAGTGGGGCGACGAGCACGGCATCGAAATCGACGAGTTCAGCGTGGACCGGGCCGAGATTATCAAGGGGCCGGGCTCGCTGCTGTATGGGTCGGATGCGATGGCCGGCGTCATCAACTTTGTGGCGCCCGACCCCATCGCCGAAGGCCGCATCAAGGGCACAGCCACAGCCAATTACCAGACCAACAACCATCTGCAGGCCTATTCTTTCGAGAATGCGGGCAATTTGAACGGCTTCAACTGGCTGGCGCGGGGCACCCGCAAGGTGGCCGGCGACTACCAGAACCGCTACGACGGCCGGGTGTACAACTCGGGCTTTAATGAGTGGGACGCCAACGGCTACGTGGGCCTGAACAAAAGCTGGGGCTACTCGCACCTCACCTTCAGCAGCTTCAACCAGCGGCTGGGACTGACCGAAGGCGCCCGCGACCCGCAAACCGGCCGCTTCCTGAAGGACGTGCCCAGCGGCGACTCGACCGCGAGCGTGCCCGTGACCGACGGCGACTTGCGCGGCTACGGCTTGGCTGTGCCGCAGCAACAGATTAATCACCTGCGCATTGGCACCGACAACAGCTTTATTCTGGGCAGCAACGGCGGCCGGCTGGGCCTGCAGGTGAGCTACCAGCAGAACCTGCGCCGCGAGTACGGCAACGTGCTCGACCCCGCCGAAACCTCGCTCTATTTCCAGCTGCGCACCGTGGACTACTCGCTGCGCTACTTCCTGCCCGAGCGCAATGGCTGGAACCTGACCGTGGGCACCAGCGGCCTGCACCAGCAAAACCAGAACCTGGGCGTCGAATTTCTGATTCCGGCCTACCGCACCAACGAAGCCGGCGTGTTCGGCGTGGCAAAGAAGACGTTGGGCGCACTCGACCTCAGCGGTGGGCTGCGGTACGATGTGCGCCAGATTGCGGCCGACAAGCTGCTGCTCGACGGCAGCGAGCGGCCCAGCCAGGACCCCGCGGCTGAGATGAAGTTTCCGGGCTTCCGCAGCACCTTCCGCAACTACAGCGGCAGCCTCGGGGCGGCGTATAACGTGAGCGAGAAGCTGACGGTGAAGGCCAACATTTCGCGCGGCTTCCGGGCACCCAACATTGCCGAGCTGGGCTCGAACGGCCAGCACGAGGGTACTATTCGCTACGAAATCGGCAACGATAACCTGGCCGCCGAAACCAGCCTGCAGGTGGATGCCGGCGTGAGCTACGTGACCGACCACGTGCGCTTCGGCGTCGATGCCTTCACCAACAGCATCAGCAACTACATTTTCACGCGCCGCCTGCTGGCCGCCGGCGGGGCCGACTCGCTGCGCGACGGCACGCTGGCCTACAAGTACGACCAGGGCCAGGCCCGCCTCTACGGCGGCGAGGTAAGCCTCGACTTTCACCCCCACCCGCTCGACTGGCTGCACTTCGAAAACTCGTTCTCGATGGTGCGCGCCCGCCAGCTGAACGTGGCGCCCGACGAGCAGTACCTGCCCTTCATTCCCGGCGACCGGCTGCAGTCGGAGCTGCGGGCCAACTTCCGCCGCCAGGGCAAGCGCATCACCAACTCCTACGCCCGCGTGCAGCTCGAGCGCACCTTCGCGCAAGACCGGTTCTACTCCGCGTTCGGCACCGAAACGGCCACGCCGGGCTACACGCTCATCAACGCCGGCGTGGGCACCGACGTGGCGTCGGCCACCGGGCGCACGCTGTTCTCGCTCTACCTCACGGCCAACAACCTGTTCGACGTGGGCTACCAAAGCCACCTGAGCCGCCTGAAATACGCCGACTACAATGTGGCCAACGGCCGGACCGGCGTATTCAACCAAGGCCGCAACGTGAGCGTGCGGCTGGTAGTGCCGCTGAGCTTTAAGTAATTCCTCTCGGCAAGCCGCTCCGCGCTTCGCATGTTGAGGCGCCGGTGCGTGGCTTTCCGCCTTACCGGCCCGCTGCTTCTGAATGAGGCGGCGGGCCGGTTTTTTTATGCCGTAAAAATGCGCGTTCTTTCGTGGGAATTCCCAACTTATTCTTTTTTCTGTCCGACGATGACTAAACCGTTTACGCACCTGCCCAAGGCCCGCACCACGCTGCTGCGCTCGCTGCAGAAAGCCTTTCATCTGGCCGTAGTGGCCAACAAGCCCGACGCGCCGACTGCTGAGGAGTTGGCTAAGCTGGCCACCAGCCAGCCCCGCCGCGACTTCCTGGCCGCTACGGCCAAGCTGGGCGTGCTGGTGGGCGCCGGGGGCCTGCTGGCCGCCTGCGAAAAAGTAGCGCCCGAGCCCGC
>NZ_BAAGZM010000525.1:0-3026 GCF_054778495.1 Hymenobacter agri | reverse complement strand
CCGGCGGTGGCGGTGGCGGCGGGGCAGTGGCCAGCTCACGCTGGCGCTGCTCGATAACGTCGTGTACGGCGGCAAACTCTTCCGGCAGGTACGGGCGCGTTAGCTGGCGGCCGTTGCGCAGCGTGGTTTTCAGCGTAATGGCGCTGTCGGGCGTGAGGCTGCGCACGAAGCGGGCCGCCTGAAAATCATCGGCCGCGTAGTTGGGAAACAGGCCGAAGCGGGCCTTTTCGGCCGCGTCGATTTCCGGCCCCACGGCCGGGTGCACCACCAGTACCCGCTCGGTGGGCGGGGGTGGGGCGGTTTGAGCGTGGGTGAGCGCCGGGGCCAGTAGCAATAAGGCCCCAAAGCCGGCGCTGGCAGCGCGTAGCGGAGTGAGCATAAACAAATTGGAAAGGTAAATTTTCCAAAGATGCACCCACGGCGCGTCATTCGCACTGTCCGGCCTGGCGGCCGGCGGCTATTTGCGCCAGCGGCCCGTGGCGTGGGGCCGGCCGGTGGCCTTTTCCTCGTCCGACTCACCCGGCGGAATCTCGCACCAATGCACCCGCACGGCGTGGGCCTTGGGGTGCACGCGCTGGCCAAAGGCATCGGCAAATTCTTGGGTAAACTCGGCCCCGAAAAAGATGATGAGCGACGAGTAGTTCACCCACAGCAGCAGCACAATGGCCGAGCCCGCCGCCCCAAAGGCCGAGCCGGGGTCGGCCTTGGCAATGTATAAGGCAATGAGGTATTTGCCCAGCATGAACAGCAGCGCCGTGATGAAGGCGCCAATGCCCACGTCGCGCCAGCGGATGATGGCATCGGGCAGGAAGCGGTAGATGAGCGCGAACAGCAGCGTGGTGACGGCCAGCGACAGGCAGAAATCGACCACCTTGATGGCGATGATGCCCACTTCCGGAATCTGGCGCTGCAGCCAGGCGGTGAAGGCCGCAAGCATGGCGCTGATGACGAAGGAAATGAGCAGCAGCAGCGCCACGCTCAGAATCAGCCCGAACGAAAGCAGACGCTGCTTCACGTAGTCGCGCACACCGATGCCGGTGGTTTTCACCTTCAGGTTCCAGATGTCGTTGATGCTTTCCTGGAGCGTGACGAAGAAGGTGGTGGCGGCAAACAGCAGCGTGGCCACGCCAATGGTGGTGGCCACCGGCCCGCGCTGCTGCAGGGTGAACTTGGCAATGCTGTCTTGCAGGAACTTAGCCGAATCGGGCCCGACCAGGCCCTTGAGCTGCCCGTACACCTGCCCGTTGACGGCCTCGCTGCCATACACGGTGCTGGCCATCGTAATGACGATGAGCAGCAGCGGCGGCAGCGAGAAAATGGTGTAGTAGGAAAGGGCCGCCGCGTGGCGGAAGGAGTTGTTTTCGCTGAACTCGGCCGCCGACGACTTGAGGACGGCCAGAACATCGGAAAATTTGTATTGCGTAGCCATGCAGAGCTGGAAAGGCAGTTCCCAACCAGCGGGAACTCGCCCTGCTTACGCAAGGCGCGGGGCGGCGTTGGCCCCGGCGGCCGGTCTTTCGCCGTAGTGCTGAGCTTTCGGGAAGCCCGTTGGCCGTACCCGGCGCCGGGTTTTTCGTAAGTTCGGGCCATGACTCACTGTGCTCGCGTTGCCCGTTCCTTTTCGTTGCTGCTGTTGCTGGCCGGCCTGCTGGCGGCCCCGGCCCACGCCCAGAAAAAGCCCAAGCTTGCCAAAGGCGCTTACCCCGCCGCCGAAGGATTCGACGCGGCCGGCTCCGACGCCCGCGCCGTGGCCCTGGCCGACCGCGTGATGCGCGAGATGGGCGGCTACGAGGCCTGGCAAAACGCCCACTACTTCGCCTGGAGCTTCTTCGGTGGCCAGTACCAGGTGTGGGACAAGTACACCGGCGACTTCCACTGGGAGAAAGACACGCTGGTGGCCAACTACAACCTGAACACCAAACAAGGCCGGGTGTACAGCCGCGGGCAGGACATCTCGGCCACGCCCGCCGGCCAGAAGGTGCTCGACCGCATGTACCCCACTTGGGTGAACAACATGTACTGGCTGCTCATGCCCTTCAAGCTGAAGGATTCGGGCGTGACGCTCGCCTATAAGGGCGAAACCAAAACCCAGGCCGGCGCCCCCGCCGACCTGCTGCAGCTCACCTTCAAAAATGTGGGCGTGACGCCCCAGAACCGCTACGAAATCCTGGTGAGCCGCGCCACCGGCCTCGTCGACGAATGGGCCTACTTCGCCAAGGCCGACGACGCCCAGCCCGCTTTCCGCCGCCGCTGGGCCGACTACACCCGCCACGGCCAGCTGCTGCTCGCCGCTGACCGCAGCGATGCCCTCACCGCCAAGCCCGCCCGGCTCGATAATATTTTTCAGGGCCCCACGGTGCCCGCCGGCACCATGACGAGTGCCGTGCCGGTAGCCAAGCTGAAGGAATAACGCATCTGTCATCCTGCGCGCAGCGAAGGATGACAGCCATTTTCCGACTACTCCCGCCGCAGCACCCACCGCCGCGTTTCGACCGGCGCGGCGCGTAGGGCGGCGGCCAGCTCGGCATCATCTTTAAACTGCAGCTGCGTAAGCAGGCTGGCTTCCACGCTCACCTCCACTTCGGCTTCGCGAAACGGCCAGGGTTTCACTACCACGGGCGCGCCTTCGCCGCCGGGCTGGGCCAGCGTGTGCATGGTGCCATCGGGGCCGCGGTAGATTTCCACGGCCCGGCCCATCTCCGGAATTTCGTGGCGGCAGAGGATGAGCGACAGCCGGTCGCACCAGTGCAACAGGGCGTAGGCCTGGTCGGCTTGCTGTTTGGTGAGCTTCAGCGCGCGGCGCCACTGCTGCTGCCCGGTACGCAGCTCATCCAGAAAATGGTCAATTTCCTTCTTTCGACCTCGTAAGCCTTCGTACAGGCAGCTTAGGTGCAGGCTGGTGAGCAGGCTGCGCCAGCGCCCCTGGAAGCGTGCGGCGGCCAGCACCCCGGCGGCCTGCTCCAGCGAAAATTCCTTCTGGGTGAAGTTGGCCGGGGCGCCGGCGGGCGTGAGGCCGTAGTGGCCGC
>NZ_BAAGZM010000524.1:0-3038 GCF_054778495.1 Hymenobacter agri | reverse complement strand
GGCGCGGCGCACTTCGCGGCCTAGCGTATCGAGCAGCACTACCTGCACGTGGCCGCCGGCGCACTCGTAGGCCACGGTGCTGCGGCCGTCGCGCGGCACGGGGTTGGGGTACACCGTGAAATCGGCCGTTTGGGCGGCATTGGCCGTGGCCGTCACGGCGCCCGGCCGCAGTACCGGCACGTAGGGGAAGCTCTGGCCGAATAGCTGGGTAAGGGTCGCTGGCGTCACCTGGAACCAGTCTTTGAGGATGCTGGTGTAGATGCTGCGGAAGTCGAACTGCATGGCAATGTTGTCGTTCACGCCGGCGCTGGCGGGCAGCGTGGGATTGGCCCCGTGCACAATGGGGTTCACCTTCGAGCCAAATACCAGCAGCGGGGCCGCCGCGCCGTGGTCGGTGCCGTAGCCCGAGTTGGACCGAATGCGCCGGCCAAACTCCGAGAACGTCATGCCCACCACCCGGTCCTGAATGCTGTGCCGCTGCAAGTCGTCCTGAAAGGCGCTCACAGCCTCGGCAATCTTGCCCAGCAGGCTGGCATGGGCGCCGCCGGTGGTGCTGCCGGTGGCTGGCACCTGCAGGGTGTGCGTATCGAAGCCGCCGAGCTGGCACACGTAGATGCGCGTCTGCAGGCCGCCGGCCACCAGCTGGGCCACTATTTTGAGTTGGTCGGCCAGCGAGTTCTGGCCGGCGGCGGGGTACAGCGGCGACAGGTTCTGGGCACGCCCGGCCGCCGCCTGAATGGCCGTGGTATACACCTGCGTCTGGCTCACCACCTGCCGGATGAACGTAAGTTCGTGGCCGGCCGGTGTGTTGGGCGCGGTGTCGATGCCGCCGCTAAGTAACTGATAGAAAGATGACGTACTGGCAATGGCCATACCCATGTTCACCGTAGGGCCCTGCACGCAGTTGCTCACCACCGAGCCGATGCTGATGGCCAGCGGGTCGGGATTGGCGGTGCTGGGGTAGCCAGTGGGAAAGCCGGGGTACTCGCCGTTGAGGTAGCGCCCGGCCCAGCCCGTGGTCCAGGTCACGTTCGAGTCGGAGCCCGAGGTCCAGATGTCGGTGGCCCGAAAGTGCGAAAAGTTGGGGTTGGGGTAGCCTACGCTCTGCACCACGCCCAGCTTGCCGTTCTGGTACATGTTCTGGAGCGAAGCCATGGCCGGGTGAATGCCGGTGGCCGAGGTGAGGCCCAGCACCTGGTTCTGGGGCAGGGCAATGTTGGCGCGGGCGGCCATCAGGGCCGGGTACTGGTCGAGCGGGATAATCATGTTCAGCCCATCGTTGCCGCCCTGCAGCTGAATAATCACCAGCACCTTATCCGAAGGCGTGGTGGCGTTGGTGAGGGCCGCCAGCTGGGCCGAGTAGCCGTACGCGCCAATGGGCAGCCCGCTCAAAAAAGCGGTACCAACCGTAGCCGCAGCCGTAGTCTGAAGAAATTCGCGACGTTTCATGGTATTGGCGGTTGGCGTTACGACAAATGATATTCGGCCAAGCCCATGAGGGCGCGCAGCATGGCTTGCAGCTTGGTGGCCACGGCCGTCCGCTTGGCTGTGTTGGTGGGCGCGGCCAGGAATGCCTGCCATTCCACCGTCCACTCAAAATCGGGCAGGCCGGGCAGCAACGCCGCCTTCAAAAATGCCACTTGATTGACGGTGAGCGCAATGGGCACCATCAGCTGCACAAACTCGGCGATGAGCAGGTTGCAGTCGGAAGCCGTGGCAGCCGGGAACGACTGCGCCAGTGCCACCGGGTCAATCACCGCTTTCACGCCGCCGCGCGTCGAGCCCGTGCCAATGTACAGGTCCGTGACCTGATTGCGGCGCGGCAACGTCACGGCGTTTATCCAGAGCTCGTGGAACTGCGGCGTCTGGTAATAGGCGGCCCAGCCGGCCACGTTGGGCGGGTCGCCCAAGGTTTGCTGCTGCACGTAGGCTAGGCTATTAATATAGTCCCAGTGCGCATACTGGGCCGTCAGGTTGGCGGTGGCCGTCGGAAAAACCACTTCCATCTTCCGCAGCAGGCCCACCGTGAAATCGAGCGGACTCTTGATGAGGCAGCCCATGTTCAGTGCGTCGAAGAAATGCTGCGAGCCCAGCAGCGCCCGCAGCACCAGCGTAATGTTGAAGCTGTTATTAATCAGAATAGTAGCCAGCGGTTGAATGATATCGGTTTCCACCTGCGTATCAATCAGGTAGTACACAAACCAGCGGTAGAGCTTGCGCACTAGGAAGCGCGCCGTTTCGGTTTGCTGGAAAATCAGGTTTATCAAATCCTGATACTCGGCCGCGCCGTTGGGCGCGATACTGGCATTGCCGAAGGCACTTGAAAACACCTTGGTAGTGGTGTCGTGGCGGCTGGCCGTGAAGTAGCTGCCCACCGGCGCGGTGGCTTGGTCGCGCCAGCCTGTGAGCACGCGGGCGGCAGCCTGTACGTCGGCCTCGGTGTAGTTGGTGTAGTTGCCCGGCCCGATGAGCGGCCCCTTGCCTACCGTGAACAGCTCCAGTAGCTCGCGGCCGTAGTTCTCGTTGGGGGCGCCCACCACGCTCTGGTTACCATTAAGGTAGCGCAGCATGGCGGGCGTCACGGTCACGTCCTTGGCCAGTTGCTTCACATTGCCGAGGGCGTGCTGGCGCAGTAGCCGGCAATACTCGTAGCCCATGCGCGCATCGTTGATGTCGCCGAACTCAATCACGAAGTGGTTGTGCCAGAACAGCGTCATCTTTTCCGTGAGTGAGGTAGTCTGGTTCAGCTGCTGGCCCAGCCACCAGTCGCGCAGCGAGGCCCGGCGCACACCCTCGAAGTTCTGGTCGAAGGCCTGCCCCGTCCAGGTTTGGCCAATGGGCACGCTGGTGTCGGTAGTCGACACGTTCACGGGCGGCGCGGGCGTGGCGGCCGGCGTCAGCAGAGTATTCAGCACGGCCGTGAGGTTGGAGCCCGCTGCCGCCAGAATCTCGGTGCGGGTGGGCCCGAACAGGCTGCGGCGCAGCAGGTGGGCCGCCTGCGCGTAGCCCCAGGTGCCGGTGTAGGGCGCCAGTGTGCT
>NZ_BAAGZM010000523.1:0-3066 GCF_054778495.1 Hymenobacter agri | reverse complement strand
ACCGGCCCGGCCGCCGCGCCCGCCGCCAAAGTAGTGGCCGATAACCCCGCCCAGCATCCCACCTTCACGGTGCGCGTGGTGGGCAAGGGTCAGCCCATGCTCCTGATTCCGGGCCTGACCTGCCCCGGCGCGGTGTGGGACGAAACCGTGGCTCACTACCAACGCCAGTACCAGTGCCACATCATCTCGCTGGCCGGTTTCGGCGGCACGGCGCCCGCCGCCACCCTGGCCGACCCGCTGCTGCCCGCCGTGCGCGACCAGCTGCTGGCCTACATCAAAACCCAGAAGTTGAATAAGCCCACCGTGGTTGGCCACAGCCTAGGCGGCTTCATGGCCCTGGCCCTGAGCGCCGCCCAGCCCGATGCCATTGGCCCGCTCGTGATTGTGGACTCGCTGCCCTTCATGGCCGCCATCCAAAATCCCGCCGCCACGGCCGAAGGCATGAAGCCGATGGCCGCCCAGATGCGCGAGCAGATGAAGCAGGGCCACCAGCCCGTGGCCGTGCAGCGCCAGATGGTGGCCGGCATGGTGACGGATTCGGCCCGGCAGGCCCTGGTGATGCGCTGGGGCTCGGCTTCGGATGCGCCCACCGTAGCCCAGGCCATGTATGATATGTACACCATCGACCTACGCCAGGATATCAGCCGCATTCAGCAGCCGGTGCTGGTGCTCGGGGCCTGGGCTGCCTACAAGCAGTATGGCTCGACCAAGGAAAGCACCCGCGCCATCTTCACGCAACAATATGCCAAGCTGCCGCAGGTGCGCATCGAGATGTCGGAAGCCGGCCGCCACTTCCTGATGTACGACGACACGGCCTGGTTCCTAGGCCAAGCCGATGCTTTCCTGAAGCAGCCGACGCTGGCGAAAAAGTAGTCCGCGTGCTTGCTTTGCAGGCTCAACTCTCGTCTTTTTTCTGCTTTAGTTCAATGGAAACGGTAATTGACTTGGATGCGCTGCGGCAGGAGCTGTCGGTGAAAGCCAAAAACGGCCTCGACTTTATAGTAGCCGCCAGCGTGGTGTGGGCCGCCCTGGCCGGGGTGTGGCTGCTGCCGGGCTCGGCCACGCACCGCAGCTTCATCACTTTCTTCGTGGGCGCGCTCACGCTGCCGCTGGCCTGGGTATTGTCGAAGCTCTTCAATACGACCTGGACGCTGCCCCACAACCCCCTGCAGCCGCTGGGGCTATGGCTGAACTTCGCCCAACTGTTCTACTTTCCATTTCTGATTTTCATGTTCGGCCACCAGCCCGCCTATTTCATCATGGCCTACGGCATCATCACGGGCGCGCATTTCTTCCCCTACGCCTGGTTCTACCACGCGCCGCCCTATGCCGCGATGGCGGGCGTCATTTCGGTGGGCAGCCTGCTGGTGGGGCTGCGCACGGCCGGCACGGCGCCGTACTGGGTGCCCGTGTTCGTGGCGGGCTGCCTGCTGCTGCTGGCGGGCCTGCTGCTGCGCCTGTATCAGCAGCGGGCGGCGGTGCCGGTGCGGGCCGCGGTGGCAGCATAATCCAGTTACTCCTTCCTTTTTTAGCTTGCCAGATGCCTCGTTCTTCGGCCCGCCCGCGCTTGTATTGGATACTCCAGATTGGCGGCTGGAGCGCGTTTGGGCTGCTGGGCGGCGTGCTGGCCACGGTGTTTGGCAAGTTCAAGCCCATCATCATTCCCATCGAAATCATTGTGGCGGGCTCGCTGCTGCTGGGCAGCCACCTGCTGCGCCTGTACCTGCGCCGCCACGGCTGGACGCGCCTGTCGCTGCCCCTGCTGCTGCCCCGGCTGCTGCTGGGCAACTTGTTGGTGGCCGTGGGCAGCATGGCCCTCACCGGCGCGCTCATCACGGCGCTGTATTGGCTGACGGACCCGGCCAGCCAGGCCGGCAAGAGCTTTCCGTGGCTGCAGTACGTGGGCTACATCGCCAACTCGTTTTTCTTCATGCTCCTGTGGTCGGCCGCGTATTTCAGCCTGCATTATTTCGACAACCTGCGGCAGGCCGAAATTGAAAAGTGGAAGCTGGCCACCGCCGTGCGCGACGCCGAGATGCGCACACTCAAGGCCCAGATTAATCCGCATTTTCTGTTCAATGGCCTGAACAACATCCGGGCGCTGGTGCTGGAGAACCCGGCCCGCGCACGCGAAATGATGACGCACCTCTCCGACCTGCTGCGCTACTCGCTGCAACTAAATACCCGCGAGCAGGTGCCGCTGGCCCGCGAGCTCGAAACCGTGCGCCACTACCTCACCCTCGAAAGTCTGCAGCTGGAAGAGCGCCTGCACTACACCCTCGACGCCGACCCCGCCACCCTGGCCACCCCACTGCCCCCTATGACGCTGCAACTGCTGGTCGAGAATGCCATCAAGCACGGCATCACGCCACGGCCGGGTGGGGGCGAGGTGCACGTGGCGGCCCAGCTGGCCGGCCCGGGCCAGGTGCTCATCACGGTGCGCAACCCTGGCCGCTACCAGCCCAACCCCACCGCGCCCGACCACACCGGTATCGGCCTGCCCAACGCCCACGAGCGCCTGCAGCTGCTGTTCGGGCCCTCGGCCAGCCTGCACGTAGGTCCCGATGCCCACCTGCCCGATACCGTGACGGCCGAGCTGCGGCTACCGTTAATCAATGAGTGAATGGCTGAATGGGGTTAGGACCGCTGCAGCCATTCTCCCAACCAGCCATTCGCTCATTCAGTAATCCACCCACTCACCCATTGAATTATGAACGTTCTACTCGTCGACGACTCGCGCCTGGCGCGCACCGAGCTGCGCCACCTGCTTCAGTCCTTCCCCGATGTGACGGTGGTGGGCGAGGCGCGCCACGCCGACGAAGCCCGCGCCCAGATTCAGGCCCTGCGCCCCGATTTGCTGCTGCTCGACGTGCAGATGCCCGGCCAGACCGGCTTCGAGCTGCTGGCCTCGTTGGAAGCCGCGCCGCAGGTCATCTTCACCACGGCCTACGACCAGTACGCCTTGCAGGCCTTCGGCGTGAATGCCCTCGACTACCTGCTAAAGCCGGTGGAGGAAACCCGGCTGGCGGCCGCGCTGGCCAAGGCCCGCACGCGCCTCAGCCCAGC
>NZ_BAAGZM010000522.1:0-3069 GCF_054778495.1 Hymenobacter agri | reverse complement strand
CGGCCTCAAGCAAGCCGTGCACCTGAGCAGCATCGGGGCCGATGAGGCCGCCGGCACCGGCCCCGTGGTGGGCCTGCACCGCCAGGAAGCCCGCCTCAATGCCATCGAGGGCCTGCACGTAACGCACCTGCGCCCGGCCTACTTCATGGAAAACCTGCTGGCCAACGTGGGTATGATTCAGCATATGGGCATTGCCGGCTCGGCCACCCGGGCCGACGTAGCTTTCCCGATGGTGGCCACCAAGGACATCGCCGCCAAAGCTGCCGAGTTTTTAACGGCCGACCAGTCCGGAACTCACGCCGTGCAGTACATCCTCGGCCCGCGCGACTACACCCTAGCCGAAGCCACGGCCGCCCTCGGCCAGGCCATTGGCCGGCCGGAGCTGCCCTACGTGGCCTTCTCCTACGAAGACGCTAAGAAGGGCATGGTAGGCGCTGGCCTGAGCGAGAATCAGGCTGACCTCTACGACGAGATGACGCGCAACATCAACGAAGGCAAGTCGATGAGCGCCGGCCCGCGCGATGCGGCCAGCACCACGCCCACCACGGTGGAGGAATTTGCGCAGACGGTGTTTGCGCCGGTGTTTAAGGCAGCCTCGGCGGGCGCATAAGCGTCCACCTGTTTAAAATAAGAACGTCATGCTGAGCTTGTCGAAGCATCTCTACCGCGCAGGTAATCAATTTTACTATTGCATTAGAGGTGCTTCGACAAGCTCAGCATGACGTTCTACTATTGGCCTAAACGGCTTTCGCGGCCCCACGCGCTACTTTTGCGCCATGCCGCTACTTCATCACCTCGACCAGGGCCAGGGCCGCCCGCTGGTTATCCTTCACGGTTTGTTTGGCACGCTCGACAACTGGCAGAGCCTGGCCCGCCGCTGGGCCACCGAGGCCGGCCTGCGCGTTATCAGCGTCGATTTGCGTAACCACGGCCGCTCGTTTCACTCGCCGGAGCACACCTACGCCCTCATGGCGCAGGACGTACTGGAGCTGTTCGACCACCTGCAGCTAGGCCCCGATACGACCCTGATGGGCCACAGCATGGGTGGCAAGGTAGCCATGCGCCTCGCCCTCGACCACCCCGAGCGGTTGGCCAAGCTCATCGTGGTCGACATCGCCCCGCGCTTCTCCAACATGGAGCACCAGGACGACATTGTGGCCGGCCTGCAATCCGTCGATTTCAGCACCTGCACCAACCGGCAGGAAGCCGACGCCGCGCTGGCCAAGTACGTGCCCAACGTGGGCACTCGGCAGTTCCTACTGAAAAACCTCTACCGCAAGGAAGACAATACCTTCGCCTGGCGCATTAACCTCGAAGTGCTGGCGGCGCAGCTGGCGGCCATCGGCGAAGAAACTAGCAGCGCCGCGCCGTTTCTGAAGCCCGCGCTGTTCATCCGGGGCGGCAAATCTGACTACATCACCGCCGAGGATAAGCTGCACAGTATTCCGGCGCTGTTTCCGCACTCGCAGGTGGCTACGGTGGTTGACGCTGGGCACTGGGTGCACGCCGAGAAGCCGGAGGAGATTTTTGAGATGGTGAAGGCGTTTGCGCTGAGCTAATGAAAACTCTCTTCCTCATTCCCACGCCGCTGGCCGACGACACGGCCCCGCAGGTGCTACCGCCGCAGGTGGTAACGGCCGTGGCCACCCTCCCCTATTTCCTGGTGGAGAATGCCCGCACGGCCCGGCGCTTCGTGAAAAGCGTGGCCCCACACCGTGTCATCGAGGATATTCGCTTCGTGGTCATCGACAAAGACAGCACTGACGCGGAAGTAAAAGCCGCCCTCGCGCCGCTGGCGAAAGAAGGCATCAATGCCGGCATTCTCAGCGAAGCGGGCTGCCCCGGCATTGCTGACCCCGGCGCGGCGCTGGCCCGGGAAGCGCACCGGCAGGGCCTGCGCGTGGTGCCGCTGGTGGGGCCGTCGTCGCTGCTGCTGGCGCTCATGGCCTCGGGGCTGAATGGGCAGCAGTTCGCGTTTCACGGGTATTTGCCCATCGAGAAAGCGCCGCGTGTGGCCGCTATCAAGGCGCTGGAAAAGGAGGCGCAGCAGCGGCAGCAGTCGCAGCTGTTCATCGAAACGCCGTACCGCAACGGGGCGCTGTTTGCCGACCTACTGGCGCACCTGCAGCCCGGCACCCGCCTATGCGTGGCGGCCGATGTGACGGGCGCGGGCGAGTTCATCCGGACCCTGACGGTGAGCGACTGGAAAAGGCTGCCGGCCCCGGAGCTGCACAAGATTCCGACGGTGTTTATTATCGGCACGTAGGTGGAGTACCCCGAAATTTTATTTCGGGACGTGCGAACATCGTCGTTCTCGCGTCTCGAAATAAAATTTCGGGGTACTCGTACTTACGCCCGCATCATCAAACGGGGCTCGACCACTAAATTACTCTCGTGGGGTGCCGGCAGCACGGTTTCGCCGTGCTGGCTCAGGTCGAGGCCGTCAGCTTCGTGGGTGGCATTTACCCGAATGGGAATGAGCACGTTCGTCACTTTATAGAGCAGGTAGGAGCCGCCGAACGTGAACACCGAAATGAAGGCCAGCGCGCCGAGGTGGTGCAGCAGTAGCGTCCAGGAGCCGGTGGTAGCGAGGCCGCCGTCTTTGGCGAAAATGGCGGTGAGCAGCATGCCCACGATGCCGCCCACGCCGTGGCAGGGGAACACGTCGAGCGTATCGTCGAGCGTGGTTTTGTTCTTCAAATCAACCGCGCCGGCGCTGATGGCGGCCGACACCACGCCGATGAACAGCGCCGGGCCGTAGCTCACGTAGCCCGCCGCCGGGGTAATGGCCACCAGACCCACGACCGCGCCAATGGCCGCACCGGCCGCCGAGGGGCGCTGCCCACGCACAGCCTCAATCATCATCCAGGTGAGCATGGCGGCGGCCGAAGCGAGGTGCGTGGTGAAGAAGGCCTGCACCGCCGTAGCATTAGCGGCCAGCGCCGAGCCGGCGTTGAACCCGAACCAGCCGAACCAGAGCAGGCCCGTACCGATGAGGATGAACGGCACGTTGGGCGGCACGTGGGTGTGGCCTTCGAGGTGGGTGTGGCGGCGGCCCAGGGCCAGCGC
>NZ_BAAGZM010000521.1:0-3076 GCF_054778495.1 Hymenobacter agri | reverse complement strand
CTCGGCGGTGTAGGTGGCCAGGGGCTTGCCGGTGCTCACCTCCACCACGGCCGCCATCAGCAGGTCGGGCAGTTCGGCCAACAGGTGCTGCATGGTGCGCTCGATGGGTTCGCGGGCCGGGCCGGTGGTTTCCACCTCCACCTCCTGGGCCACCGGCCCCGCCAAGCGCTGCAGCTGCTTGAGAAAAGGTATGTTCATAAGGAGCAACGGGCGCGGCTACGCCAGGTGGCGCAGGCCCGCGCCGGCATTCAGGCAGAACTAGTTGAGTTGCTCGGCAGAGCTGCGCAGTACCTCGCGGGCAATGGCCAGGTTGGTATCGCGCGCGTTCACAGCCAGGTAAATAAACTTAGTGCCGGCCAGCTTAATGAGGTGCAGCTGGTTGGAAAGCGTGATGAGGATATCCTCGATGTTTTCGCCGGTGAGCTTTAGGGCCGACATGGCCTTTTGCTTTTGCTTCACCACTTCGGTGTTGTAGGCGGCGGCCGTTTCGGGATTCAGGCTCGGCGAGTTCGAGTGCGAGGCCAGGGCCATGCCCGAGTTAATATCGACCACGGCCACGGCTAGCAGGCCCGGCAGGTCGTTCAATACTTCTTGTACTACTTTGCCGGCGGGCGAGTTGGTGGAGTAAGCCATAAAAATTGGGTGGTTAAAAAAAGGGTTGGGTTTATTGAATCGAACTGAAAATGAACTGACTGCGTCAGGGAATTATCGATTGAAGAATTTCGCGGGCCAGCGCCAGACTGATTTCCTGCGTGCCAATGGCCAGGTAGCCGAACCATTGCCCGCCACGGGCCAGCCGAATGAGGTGCAGCTGCTTGCGAAAAGGAATTAAGATGTCGGTTAGTCGCTCGCCGCGCAGGCTGGACGCACTCATCGCCAGCTGCTTGTGCCGCACCAGTGCCGCGTTGTGCGTGGCTACCGCAGCGGCGTCAAATCCGGCAGTGCGGCTCAGGTGGGCCAGGCACCGGCCGGTGGCCGTTTCTACTATTGCTACCGCTGCCAGCCCCGGCAGCTGCGCCAATAATTTTTTTATAACTTTTTCAATTACTACTGAATTTATTTTGTCGTCCTGCGGAGCAGGGTCCCAGTTGATAACGGCTTGGTCAGTATGCTTTTTTCTGGCCGGCCGAATTGCTGTAGCAGATATTTTCATTGGTTAAGGCCAGAAATTTTTCCAGCTCAAAATCCACATCCATTGCCTGTTACGTACGCTTTATTGAGCACTTTTATTATTACAAAGCTCCCTCCAATGAGGGGCTATAAAAAATGACATTCGTCACTTTTTTTTTTGATTTAGCTCACTTTGCGAAGAAATGCACACTTATCAATAATGTAATTTATTTTATTTAAAATTTACCCTTTACATTGCGTTTTCTGGCCCAACAAGCAAAAACCCCCAGCAGAGCACAGAAGCTCCGCTGGGGGTTTCGATGAGAGCGTTGCTGGTGGCTAGTCGTAGCGCGACGCCAGCTGGCTCAACTCACTTACGTTCAGAATATTGATACCGCTGCCGCGCGTGGCAATCAGGCCGGCTTCCTTAAACTCCGACAACAGCCGGCTCACCGTCTCCTTGGCCGTACCCACCAGCGAGGCCAGGTCTTCGCGGCCCACGGCAATGCGCAGCGGCTCCGCCTCGGTGCGGAAGGTTTGCACCAGCATCAGCAGGGCGGCAGCCAGCCGCTCGCGCACGGGCTTGTAGGCCAAGTGCAGCATCTGCACTTCGGCGGCGCCCAGCGCCTTGGCCATCATGGTCATCAGCGAAGCCGAAAACTGGGTATTGGACTGCCATACCCGGAAAAAATCGGCGCGGGGAATAAAACACACCACGCAGTCGTCGAGCGCCACGGCCGACGTCGAGTATTTCGCCTCCGTCAGCACGGCTTGGAAGCCGAGTACGTCGCCGTCCTTGGCCAACTGGGTAATCTGCTCCTTGCCGTCGCCGCTGGTCTTCGTCACCTTGATTTTGCCCTGGTTCACGCAGTGCAGCCCCATGGCCGGGCTGCCTTCCCGGAAAATACACTCGCCCTTCTGGTAGCTCTGCGACACCTTGTTACCGGAGATAAACTCCAGCTCTTCGAGCTGGCAGCAGCCCATCAGCGGCCCCTTGCGGTTGGGGCAGCCCTGGCACGTTGGAGTAATGAATCTTCCCATAATCGATAATGTAACAGCTCGAACAGATGGCAAATATACAAGCTCTTACAATAATTCAATTATACATGTTTCATTAACATTTAAAAATACGACTAAAAACACTGTTTTTATATTGGAATACGTCCCAAAAACGGAAAAGACCTGTTCCCTAATTGGGAACAGGTCTTTGAAATATTCAAAATCTATTCGAGCTATATACCGAACATCATTCGGGTCGGGTCTTCGAGCAATTCTTTCACGCGCACCAGGAACGACACCGACTCGCGGCCGTCGATGATGCGGTGGTCGTAGCTCAGGGCCAGGTACATCATGGGGCGAATGACCACCTGCCCGTTCTCGGCGATGGGGCGCTGAATGATGTTGTGCATGCCCAGAATGGCCGACTGCGGCGCGTTGATAATGGGCGTGCTGAGCATAGAGCCGAACACGCCGCCGTTGGTGATGGTGAACGTGCCACCGCTCATCTGCTCCAAGGTGAGCTTGTTATCGCGGGCCAGGCCGGCCAGCCGCACCACTTCCTTCTCGATGCCGTCGAAGCTGAGTTGCTCGGCGTTGCGGATGACGGGCACCACCAGCCCTTTCGGGGCCGATACGGCGATGCTGATGTCACAGAAGTCGGAGTACACGATTTCGCCGTTGTCAATCTGCGCGTTCACAGCGGGCCACTCCTGCAGGGCAATGCACACGGCCTTGGTGAAGAAGGACATGAAGCCCAGGCCCACGCCGTTTTTCTCCTTGAACTTGTCTTTGAACTTGTTGCGCAGGTCCATGATGGGCTGCATGTTCACCTCGTTGAAGGTGGTGAGCATGGCCGTCTCGTTCTTCACCGTTACGAGGCGACGGGCAACGGTTTTGCGCAGGTTGCTCATGCGCTCGCGGCGCACTTCGCGGCTACCGCCCGCGGCAGGCGCGGCGGCCGGGGCCG
>NZ_BAAGZM010000520.1:0-3076 GCF_054778495.1 Hymenobacter agri | reverse complement strand
GATGCCCGCAACCGCGCCCACCTGCTGGTGAAAGGCGACGGCGTGCTGGCCGGCATGGCGCTGGCTCCGCTCATCTTCGCCGAAGTGGACCCCGCCCTGACCATGACGCCCCTACTGGCCGACGGCGCCCGCGTGAAGCACGGCGACATCGCCTTCACGGTGGAAGGCCCGGCCCGCAGCATCCTCACCGCCGAGCGGCTGGTGCTCAACTGCATGCAGCGCATGAGCGGCATTGCCACCTACACGGCCCACCTCACCACGCTGCTGGCCGGCACTAACGCCAAGCTGCTCGATACGCGCAAAACCACGCCCAATTTCCGCCTCTGCGAGAAGTGGGCGGTGCTGATTGGCGGTGGCGTGAACCACCGCTACGGCCTGTTCGACATGATTATTCTCAAGGATAACCACGTCGACTACGCCGGTGGCATTGCCCAGGCCATTGCTGCCACGCACGCCTACTTACAGGAGAAAGGCCTGCAGCTGCCCATCGAAATCGAAACCCGCTCGCTGGCCGAAGTGCAGCAGGCGCTGGATGCCGGCGGCATCCAGCGCATCATGCTCGACAACATGCCGCCCGACCAGCTGCGCGAAGCCGTGGCCCTCATCGCCGGCCGTTTCCCCACCGAGGCCAGCGGCGGCATCACCGAGCAAACCATCGGCGAAGTGGCCCGCACCGGCGTCGACTACATCTCGGTGGGCGCCCTTACGCACTCCGTCAAAAGCCTCGATTTGAGCTTAAAAGCATTTTAACAGAATGTGAGAAATGTGCTGATGTGGAAATGTGTTGAATTAAGACCATTCCATATGCCTTGCATTAGCTTCATTTTCATATTCTGACACATCATCACATTTTCACATTATTCCCGTGAACCAACCCAACCAACGCGGCGGTGGCGGCGGCTTCCGCCAGGCCCAGCAGATGCCGTCGCTGGCCATCCGGACCAAAAAATCGCAGCTCACTACCGACGCCTACACCAAGATGGTGATGGGCGAAGTGTGGAAAAAAGACTGGGTGTACGCCCTCATCCCGTTTGCGCTGGGGCTGCTGCCGGCCATTTTCGTGCATTCGTGGTGGTGGCTGGTGCTGGCCGTGGTACTCACCATTCTGTTCGTGCTGTTCCGCTCGGCGCAGGTCACGGGCATTACGCAGATGGAGCAGAGCAAGCCGCTGTTCGAGCGCATGGCGTTTGAGATGGACAACAAGCAGATTCTGCTGCGCGTAGGCCCCGAGAAGGAAGGCAAAGCCATGCAGCTGAGCTGGGACATGATTGGCCGTGCCCGCCGCGAGGCCGACGCCTACGTGATGTACCTGAAGCCCGGTACCCCGCCCGAGGGCATGGCCGCCTGGCGCCTGTGGCTGGCCCGCACGTTCGACGTGCCGGTGTTTCTACATTTGCCCTTCAAAATATTTAACGCCGACAACGACCGCAAGCTGTTTGAATCGATGTTGCGCCGCAAAAACCTGCTGCCCGCCGAAGCCGGCGCGCCTACCGCTTAATTTTCAACCTCCGCTTATTTTACTTCGATGAAATTGAATTCCACTCTGTTGCTGGCCGTTTCGGCTGCCACGCTGGCCCTCACTTCCTGCAGCAGCGAGCCCTCCGACTGGCGCCCCGACGAGAAAGTGTCGGTTGACGTGGTAGCCCCCGGCACCCGCAACGACGAGAACTTCGACCACTCGGTGCCCAACGCTTCCATCGAAAACGCCAACTCGCCGCTGATTAAAGCCGCTGAAGCCGACAACCGCAACCCCGCCTCGGCCACCACGCACGTGTCGCCCGAGTCGGCCATGTCGGCCAACGCCGAAGAAGGCATGCGCAAGCGCGGCCAGCTGCACGATGCCGGCAAATCGGCCCAAGCCGATACGGCGGCTAACGGCCACCAGATGCAGCGCTAAGCCGCGCCGTTTTCGGGTTTAATTCATTGTGAGTGGCAGCTTTGCCCGCCGGTTGGCGGTCGCAGAGCTGCCGCTTTGCGTCATTATCGGAATGAAGAGTGAAGACCAAGGAATGAAGAGTTAACGCTTATGCCGTCACCTTCTAATTCTTCATTCCTCATTCTTCATTCCTCATTATTCAGATATGGGTTTTGCCATTTTTCTACTGCTGCTCACGGTGCTGGGCGCAGGCGCGGCGGCGGCGTGGGTGCCGGTGGCGCGCGGCGGGCAGTGGCTGAAGCCGCTGCTGGCCTTTAGCGGGGCCTACCTGTTCACGCTCACCGTCACGCACATTCTGCCCGAAGCCCTGCAGTTGCTGCCGGGGCACTCGGCGCAGGTGGGCTACTGGGTGCTGGCCGGCTTTTTCGGGCAACTGTTGCTCGAAGTGCTGTCGCAGGGCATCGAGCACGGCCACGTGCACCACGAGCACGGCCACAGCGCCGACGCCCCCGGCCGCGTGCCCTACCTGCTGCTGAGTGCGCTGGTCGTCCATTCGTTTCTCGAAGGCAGCGTGCTGGTGCACACGCCCGAGGCCGGCGACATCAGCCGGAATTTCTACGCTATTGTGGTGGGCGTGGCGCTGCACCACATGCCGGCCGCGTTTGCGCTGGCCACGCTGCTGCGGCTGCGGCTGGGCAGCTTCCGCCGCGTGTGGGCCGGCCTGCTGATTTTCGCGCTAGCCTCGCCAATCGGCATCGTGGTGAGCAACTACGTGGTGCTTTCGCAGTTGCTGAGCAGCGGCTGGTACGCCGCGTTGCTGGGGCTGGTGGCCGGCAACTTCCTGCACGTGTCCACTACCATTCTTTTCGAAACCAGCCCCGAGCACCGCCTCAACTGGCCCAAGCTGGCCGCCACTCTGGCGGGCCTGCTGCTAGCAATAGCGGTGGCGTAAGTAGTTAATTGAATGGGTAATAGATTATGACTAAATCCAATACATTAGCTCCATAAATAATTAGTTATTTACAATTAAGAATATTGTATTTATTATACACCTACTAATGCATTATAAAATAATCCAATTTTCATCGGTCATCGTTTATCAATCACTTGTGAATTTCAATAAATGGCGGTGGTCTAAGTGAGGATGGTTCTGTGATTATGTCGGTCGATGCAAATTTTAATTCGGGCTGCGTGCATGCG
>NZ_BAAGZM010000519.1:0-3077 GCF_054778495.1 Hymenobacter agri | reverse complement strand
CGTCAAGCCACTGGTTCACGTCGTAATAATAAAACTGCTTGCTCCAGAGCATGCCGGCAAAGGCCTGGCGCTGCACATTGCGGGCGTCGGCATCGGCCAGACCCGCCTGTAGCTCAGTGTAAAATAGGTCGGCTTCGGCCTGGCGCAGCCTCAGGGTTTGGTCGAAATCGGCAAAAGGGGTTTCCTGGCCAGGCGCGGCCAGGCGCAGGCGCACCACACGGGTGGCGCCGGGGCCGATGGCCAACTCGTAGTGCGCGGCGGCCTTGGTGCCGGTTTGGGCGGGGTTTACGGCATCGGCCTGGCCCTGCAGCAGGTAGTTGTTGATACCATCTTTGAAGAACTGCTCATCGGATGGCGCCTCGTAGAGGCGGGCGTTGTTGGTGGCGTTTTCGCAGAAGAGCAGCGTGGGGGCTTCGTCGCAATACAATGTGAGCGCGCCCAAATCCCGGTGCTCGGCGTGAATGTGGCCGTCGGCCGTGGCCGACAGCGCCGGGCGGTAGTCATCATTGCCCCAGGCCCAAGTGTTGCGAAACCAGAGATGCGGCAGCAGGTGCAGCTTCGTATCGTCGGGCCCGCGGTTAACAATGGTGAGTTGGATGAGAATATCCTCAGTATCGGCCTTGGCAAACTCGACGAACACGTCGAAGTAGCGGCTTTCGTGGAACATGGCCGTGTCCATCAGCTCGAATTCCGGCTTCATCCGGTCGCGGCGGGCGTTTTCCTTCACCAGCCACTCGTAGGGGAAGGCGTGCTGCGGGTACTTGTACAGCATCCGCTGGTACGAGTGCGTGGGCGTGGCGTCGAGGTAATAGTACACCTCCTTCACGTCCTCGCCGTGGTTGCCCTCGGTGCCGCTCAGGCCGAACAGGCGCTCTTTCAGGATGGCATCCTGCCCGTTCCAGAGGCCCAGGCCGAAGCAGATGGTTTGCTGGTCGTCGCAAAAGCCGGCCAGGGCCTCCTCGCCCCAGCGGTAGGCGCGGCTGCGGGCCTGGTCGTGGGTGGTGTAGTTCCAGGCATCGCCGTTGGCCGAGTAGTCTTCGCGCACGGTGCCCCACTGGCGCTCGGCCACGTAGGGGCCCCATTTGCGCCAGGATTTTTGGCCGTCGCGGGCTTCCTGTAGGCGTTGGTGTTCGGGGGTCATGCTTGATTAAGGGTTGAGTATTGAATGTTGAGTGTTGAGTTGCGTTTTGAAAGGCGCACAACGGCTAACTCAACATTCAAAACTCAACCCTCAACACTTCATCACCCATTGTCGGCGAAGCCGGGATACAAGGTCATGCCGCCGTCCATGAAAATGGTTTGGCCGGTGATGTAGTCGGCTTCGTCGGAGGCGAGCCAGGCGGCGAGGTTGCCGATGTCGGCCGGGTCGCCCACGCGGTTGTAGGGAATGAGCGTGAGCAGGGCTTTTTCCTCCTCGGGCGTGTCGCGGGCCGAGAGGTTAATAGGCGTGGCGATGGCGCCGGGCGCGATGCTGTTGACGCGGATTTTGTGCGGCGCGAGCTCCTGCGCAGTGCTTTTCATCAACTGCATGATGCCGCCTTTGCTGGCCGCGTAGTTCACGTGGCCGGCCCACGGAATGACTTCGTGCACCGAGCTCATGCAAATGAGCTTGCCGGTGGCGCGGGAAATCTCAGGCTGCTCGCCGCGGCGGATGAACTCGCGGGCTCCTTCGCGCAAGCAGAGGAACTGGCCCGTCAGGTTCACGTCAATCACCTTCTGCCACTGGGCCAGGGTCATATCCACAAACTTGGCATCGACCTGCAGTCCGGCGTTGGCCACCACGATGTGCACCGTACCGAACCGCTCGATGGTTTGCTTAAACATGGCCTGCACTTCGTCTTCCTTGCTCACATCGGCCTTGATGGCCAGGGCCGTGCCGCCGGCCGCCTCGATGGTGGCGACGGTAGACTTCGCGCCGTCTTCGTCGTGGCCGTAGTTCACTACTACGGATGCGCCGTGGGCGGCCAGCGCCACGGCCACGGCCACGCCGATGCCGGAGCTGGCGCCTGTGACGAGGGCAATTTGGTTGGCAAGACGCCGGGGGTCGGGAGTTGCAGGCATGAGCTAAGTTTTGGGGTTGAAGGATGACAGGCCAATGCTACGGCCCGGCGCTGAGGTTTCGATGAAGCCGCGGCGGCAGCATTATGCCACTGCCTGAACGTACGCGCACTGTCGGGCTTGGTTTGGTTTTCATGCCCCGAGATAGGTAAGCTAGCGCGCCAAGCAGTTTCACACTCATGGCTCGGGCAGCAGTGTCATCCACCATTACCAGCACAATCCGAGCCGCAGGCTCGCCCCCAGTCGGCACGCGTCGTAGACGCGCACCGGCAGCACCGGACGGGGGCGGGGCCCGCTCCTACTTCACTTCTTCGCCGTTTTTGTCAATGAGGAAGCGGCGGCCGTTCTGCGTCACGCGGGCTTTGCCATCGACAAAGTCGGCAGCCAGCTGGTAGCGACCAAAGGGCTTGGTGCCGCTGGTGGGGTCTTTGAGGTAATCGGGGGTGATGAAGGTATAGCCATCGGCCAGGCGCACGCGGGCCAGACCATCGACGAAGGAATACGCTTCCTTGAAAATTACCGGCTTGTCGGGCACTTCGGGGCCGTTGATGTAGAACCAGCCGCGGTGGTCGAGTACGGCGGCGTGGCCTTCGGCGAAGTCGAGCGCGTTGAAAAAGTAGTGGTCGAACTCCTGGCCGCCTTCTTCAAGGAAGGTGTAGGCCTCCCCTACCCGCACCCGGGCGTAGCCGCCGCGGTAAGGGTTGATGGCATCGTAGGCCGGCGCAACTACCGGTTTACCGGCTTCATCCACCAGCCCAAATGCACCGTCTTTCTCCACCACCGCCTGCCCATCCACAAACGGCGCGGCCGACGCGAACTGAGCCTTAATGACTGGCTCGCCGCTGGCGTTGGCATAGCCCCAGCGGCCGTTTTCCTGGTAGGGCACCGGCTCAGAGCTACTCCGGTGCGCAAAAGCCCACACGAGCAGTACAAGCAGCACGGCACCACCCGCGCCCAGCAGCAGGCGCGGCCGGGCACGGGCTTCGGTGGCAAGATGTTGCAGGTGCGGCCGCGCCGCC
>NZ_BAAGZM010000518.1:0-3085 GCF_054778495.1 Hymenobacter agri | reverse complement strand
ACCGATGCCCGAGGGCAGCAGCTCAGCGCCCGGCTGGCCGTGGAGTAGCCCAGCGCGCTGCCAGACCGACGAAGAAGCGCCCCGGCTGGCCCCCCTGAGCCTGGTGCGGCACTGCGCTGGCAACAGTCTAAGCGCAGCGACGACTGTAGGCCTCCGGTAAGGCGAGTTTGTAACTCGCCGCCGTTGGTCGCTTGGCCACTCGCTTTCGCTTACCCATTCGGCGAGTTACAAACTCGCCTTACCGGGGGCGCGCAGTCGTCGCTGCGCTTAGACTGCGGCCAGCGAGACAGCGAGAGGGGCCAGCGAGGGCCGGCCGGTTTTGCTGCAGCTCCTAGAACAGCCGCTCCACCGCCAGCACCGCTTCCAGCCCGGCATAGAACGACGCGCTGGAGTACACGTAGTCCTCGGGCCGGTAGCAGATGCCGGCCCGCACCGGGTTCTGGTGGATGTAGTCCAGCTTCTGCTGCGCCACCGCGTTGGTGAGCAGCTCGATGCTGTGGCTGGGCTGCTGCCAGAGCTGGATGGCGGTGTTGCGCCGATTGAAGCTGGCCGCGTTGGTAAACAGCCATTCCAGCCAGAAGCGGCGGCTTTCCTGGGGATTGGCGTGCAGGTTTTCGAAGATGCGCTTGGCGGTGTACTTCTTGAAATCGCGCAGGATGTCGGACAGCTGGTGGCCGTCGGCCGCCCGCGCAATCAGGTGCAGGTGGTTGCTCATCAGGCAGTAGGCAAACAGCTCCAGCCCTTTGCCCCGCTGGCAGTAGCGCAGGCTCTCGATGATGATGTCCTTGTACAGCGGCCGGGTGAAGACGTCGGCCCATTCCACCACCGTGCAGGTGATGAAATACAGTCCTTCCTGGTTGCGTATGGGGTAGGCCACGGGGTAGGCAGAAAGCAGACGAAAAGGGGCTGACGGTGCTGTCGTTGCTGGCACGTTGCTGGCACGTTGCTGGCAACAGTCTAAGCAAAGCGACGACTGTATGCCTAAGGTAAGGCGAGTTTGCAACTCGCCGCTGCCGGCCGCCGGCTCACCCGTACGGCGAGTTACAAACTCGCCGTACGAGGGGCGCGCAGTCGTCGCTGCGCTTAGACTGCGGCCAGCGACCAAGCCAGCGACCAGCTACTCCCGCGCCAGCACCAGTGCCACCCGGCTGGGCAGATAGAGGCTGAGCTGATGCTCGTACGTTTCGTATTCAAACACCTCATCCGGCCGGTCAAAGCCGCCGAAGCGGCCGTTATCCGTCGAAAGCACCACGCGGTAGCCGCCTTCTTCGGGCACCCAGAAGCGGTAGTCGGTGAGGCTGCGCTCCACGTGCAGGTTCACGATGAACACCAGGCCACCGCGCTCGAAAGCCAGCACCCGGTTTTCCTCGTCGTGCTTGAGCAGCGTGGCTGGGCCGGCGGCCAGTAGGTGGCGGGCTTTGGCCAGGTGAATCAGGGCCTTGTCGAACTCGCCCATCTGGTGAAACTTCAGGTCGGGATTGTCGCCCAGGCTCCACTGGCGGCGGGCGAAGCGGTAGCTCCAGTTGTTGCCTTCGCGCGGGAAGTCAATCCATTCGGGGTGGCCGAACTCGTTGCCGATAAAGTTGAGGTAGCCTTCGCCGCCGGCCGCCAGCGTGAGCAGCCGGATGATTTTGTGCAGGGCCAGGGCGCGCGCCGCGCCGGGGTCGCCATCATCCTTGTGCATGTGGGCGTAAATGGCCGAATCGAACAGCCAATGCGCCAGCGTTTTGTCGCCCACCAGGGCTTGGTCGTGGCTTTCGGCGTAGGCAATGGTTTTCTCGCCCGCCCGGCGGTTGCTGAGCGTGTGCCAGAGGTCGCCGAGGGGCCAATGCTCGTCGGGCGTGTGCTTGAGCAGCTTAATCCAGTAGTCCGGAATGCCCATGGCCAGGCGGTAGTCGAAGCCCACGCCACCTTCCTTGATGGGGCGGCACAGGCCGGGTAGGCCGCTCATGTCTTCGGCCACCAGCAGGCTGCCTTTCTTGAACTCATGCACCAGCGTGGTGGCCAGCTGCAGGTACAGAATGGCATCCTCGTCGGCAGCCGGGCCGAAGTAGTTGTCGTAGCCCATGAAGGCCACGCCCTCGCCGTGGTGGTGATAGAGCATGCTCGTCACACCATCGAACCGGAAGCCGTCGAAGTGGAATTCTTCGAGCCAGAACCGCAGGTTGCTGAGCAGGAAGCGCTGCACCTCGGGCCGGCCGTAGTCGAACAGTTTGGAGTCCCAGCCCGGGTGGTTGCCGCGCTCGCCCTTGTGGAAGTAGAGGTTGCCCGAACCGTCGAAGTCGGCCAGGCCTTCGGCCTCGTTTTTCACGGCGTGCGAGTGCACGATGTCGAGCAGCACGGCGATGCCGCGCCGGTGGGCTTCGTTGATGAGGTATTTGAGGTCTTCGGGCGTGCCGAAGCGCGAGCTGGCAGCAAACAAATTGGCCACGTGGTAGCCGAACGAGCCGTAGTACGGGTGCTCCATCACGGCCATCAGCTGCACGGTGTTGTAGCCGTCGGCCGCGATGCGGGGCAGGATGTTCTCGGCGAATTCGCGGTAGCTGCCCACGCGCTCGTCCTCGGTGGCCATGCCCACGTGGGCTTCGTAGATGAGCGGCTCGGCTACGGCGCTGGCTACTTTGAACTGCTGGTCGGTCCAGGCAAAGGGCGTTGCGGGCCGCCAGATTTGGCCGGCGAAGTCCTTGGTTTCGTCGTCCTGCACGGCGCGACGCAGGGTGGCGGGCAGGCGGTCCTTGCCCTGCCCGTTGGCCGCCACGTGCACCTTGAAGCGGCTGCCGTGCGTCAGGCGCTGGTCGTATTCGGCATCGGGCAAAAACACTTCCCACACGCCAAACTCCAGCTTTTGCAGCGGGTTGGCGCCCCGGTCCCAGTGGTTGAAATCGCCAATCAGGGCCAGGTAGTCGGCGGCCGGGGCCCACTCGCGGTACACCCAGCCGCCGCGCCCGGCATCGTGGTACAAACCCAGCTGCTGGTGGGCGGTGGCGTAGTTCAGCAGCGAGCCGTGGTACTGCTCAATCTCGGCCAGCCGCGCCTGCAAGCGAGCCTGGCGGCCGCGCAGCACGTCTTCGAACGGCGCCAGCCA
>NZ_BAAGZM010000517.1:0-3106 GCF_054778495.1 Hymenobacter agri | reverse complement strand
CGCGGGGTCGGAGGCGTCGTCGAGGTCGGCCCCCGAGAAGCGGCGGCCAGCGCGGGCCGGGACCCCGAACCGGTTGCGACCCAGATAGTCGGGTTCAGGCACGCCACCGGTGAAAATCAGCTCCAGCTCGTTGATTTTACGCTCCGACAACATCAGATTATCGAGCACCAGCCAGTTAAAATACGTGGACAGGTAGGGCAGCTGCGAGCCGAAAAACAGGTCGAAGTTGCGGTCCTTGTTCTGGCGCACCTGGGCCAGCGTAGCGGCCAGCGCGACGGCATCTACGCGCGGCGGCTGGGTGTAGTCGGGCGTGTACACGTAAGCCAGCGCCTCGTGCAACACCTGCCGCCGATGCCAGAAGCTACCCGTGAAATAGAGCGGCAGCACCGCCAGCCCCACTAGCAGCACGGTGGTTACCAGCCGCGGCGCATACACAGCGCGCAGCGCGGCCACGTCGTCGCTCAGCTGGCGCACGTGCACCACGAACAGCAGCAGCGGCGCCAACAGCAAAAAGCCCGTTCCGATGAGAATAATGGCCGGAATAGCCAGCGGCAGAAACGGCAGGAACACCAGAAAAAAGTAGAACGTGAAGCCGAATAGCGCGCTGCGTCCCAACAATTGGAGCAGGCGCACGCCGGGCCGCTCGCTGTCGGGCACGCACAGCAGCAGGCCGTTCACGATGGCAAGCACATAAAACCACGGGCTGCTGAAATTGCCGAAGATGCCGCTGGCCCCGCCGAAGCCCTGGCCGAAGACCAGTCCGTTGTTCACCCCCAGGCCAATGAGCGGCAGCACCACCGTTACCACCACTTTCCAGATAATGCCTCCGTCGGCCCAATCGTGCGCGCGACGGCGCGAGCCGATGAACAGCGCCCGCGTCAGAAAAAAGAAAAAACTGAGCGTACCCACCACCAGCGAGGCTCCAATGATGACCGTGCTCACTGTTTGGCCGCGGGACGGCCCTTCATATACCTCGGGGCTCGAGCCGCGCAGTAAGTGCGCCAGCCACGTCAGCACCTCGAACACCAGCGCCCAACACACCGGCACCACCACCGCAAACAGCACGTTGGGCGCGGCCTGGTGCGGCTGGTCGTCGGGCGTGAAGCGGGCTACCAGCACCAGCAGGGCGTGCGCCAGCGTGGGCATCAGAAAGGTCCAGGCCATGAGGACGGGGTTGGTGGGCACCATCCAGGCCGGCACGCTGCGGGGCAGCAGCTCGTCGTAGTGCCAGGTAAGCAGGCACAGCCACAAGCTCAGCGTCAGCAGCACCACCACGCAGTACCAGCCGCCCACCGGCTGCCGACGCCCCCATTGCCGGCCCGCGTAGCCAGCCCCGCCCAGGCCCAGCAGGGCCAGTACCGCCCCAAATGCCTGCCACTCCCCTACGCTCGCCGCCGGCAACAGTGTATGAATAACCGAAAGCTCGCCGGCGCAGATGAGCAGATACACCAGCAGCGGCGCGGTACTGGCCAGAAAAATCCATTGGGGAGAGCGCAAGCTGGGCATGGGCGGGGCAGGAACTACAGTTGGCGAATGGCAAAATGGCGCAGGCAACCCGGCTTGGTCGCGCAACGCAACCAAGCGCAAAACCTACTAACCGACTTGCAGCAAATGTATTTTAAAGAACTTTGTATTTCAAAGCAATTAATTTCAGACGGCCCACTATTATTGGGAAAAGCCCGTTCCTAGTGCAGGAACGGGCTTTTAAATTTTCATCCATTGAACAGCTTATACCGCGTTATCGGCCGGCTCTGCCGCAATTGCATCGCGTGCCAGGCCGTAGGCACATCGTTGGCCCAGCGGCGCAGCAGCAGGATGATGACCCCAATTTCCAGGCGGCTCAGCACGCCGAGCCAGAACGCAGCCTCGAATAAAACGCGCGCCTCGCAGGTGCCCATCAGCTGCACGAGCGCGCCAAACGATACCAGTACCCAGGCCTTGGCCGCCCACGAGTGCGTGGCCACTTCCTTGCGGAACTTCAGGTAGCTCAGCGCGTACGTAAGGCCTTCCAGCGCCAGCAGCGTGAGTAGCTGTACAGCGTGCCGGGCAAAGAAAGCCGGGCACGCCAGCCAGGCTGCCCCCACCACCGCCGCCCAAAAAACCTGGTCGATGGCCGAATCGAGCCGACGCAGCTTTTCCGTCGACACACCCAGGTGCCGGGCGATGATACCATCGAAAATATCGGTGAGCAACCCCACCGAAATCAGCCCCCAAGCCAGCGCGGCGAAATGCGGCGCGTGCAGCCCCGCCAGCAGCAATACCAGCAGCCCCAGCACCAGGCGCGTGCCCATCAGCACCAGCGGCAGGTACCGCGTGGCGGACGCGCGGCGGGCTTTCATGAGCAAACCAGCTGGCCAGCCTACCCGAGCGGAGCCGGCTGTTCGGGCTCGCGGGTCAGGTTGTCGCGGGTATTTTTCTGCACGGCAATGGCAGCGAACAGGCTCAGCACGAAGGCCATGCCGTAAAAGCCTTTCTCGCTGAGCGTGAGCGTGGCATTCCAGAGGCCTACCGTGAGCAGCAGCACCGTGAGCAGCACCGACACCCAGCTGAGGCCGTAGTACAGGTTCGTGACGGGAATGCCTTCGAGGCGGTCGCGCACGCTTTTCTGCACCGAGATGGCGGCAAACAGGCCGTACATGAGCACGGCGAAGTAGTAGCCTTTCTCGTTCAGCGCCATCGTGATGGCATTCCAGAGGCCCACGTTGAAGGCAACAATGCCCAGCAGCAGCGCCACCCAGGAGGCGGCAACGAAGGCGCTGGAGGTTTGTCGAGGGGCTGAGGTATTGGCTTGGGGATTCATGCGGCGGGGTGGCTGGCAGTTGTTATTGAAGAGCCGCAACAAACGTACAGCTGCCAGAGAATTGTCTGCAACCTATATTTCTTTCGTTCAGACTTTTCAGCTGATACGCCGCGACTGGCCAGACGAACCGAAAACCGCTTAAACAAAAGGCCAGGCCCTATCGGGCCTGGCCTTTTGCCATTTATTACGGGACTTTACACCACGCGCCACTGCTACTTCAGCACGGCAATGGTTACGCCGTCGCCGCCGCGGTCGGCGTGCTCGTCGGCCACGCTGGCCACGGCGCGCTGCGAGCGCAGGTAGTCG
>NZ_BAAGZM010000516.1:0-3109 GCF_054778495.1 Hymenobacter agri | reverse complement strand
CGGCCTGCTGGGGCCCACGGAGGGCGCGGCCACGGTGGCCGGGTGCGACGTGTTCCGCGAGCCCGAGCGCATCAAGCAGCACATCGGCTACATGAGCCAGAAGTTCTCGCTTTACGAAGACCTCACGGTGCGCGAAAACATCCGCTTCTACGGCGGGGTGTACGGGCTGAAAACGGCCGCCATCCGCGAGAAAACCACGGCCCTGCTCCAGCGCCTGGCCCTGGCAGCCGAGCGCGACACGCTGGTGGGCAGCCTGCCGCTGGGCTGGAAGCAGAAGCTGGCCTTTTCGGTGGCCCTGCTCCACGAGCCGGCCGTCATCTTCCTCGACGAGCCCACTGGCGGCGTTGACCCCATCACCCGGCGCCAGTTCTGGGACCTCATCTACGAGGCCGCCGCGCGGGGCGTGACCATTTTCATTACCACCCACTACATGGACGAGGCCGAGTACTGCGACCGGGTCAGCATCATGGTCGACGGCCGGATTGACGCCCTGGATACCCCGGCCGGCCTTAAGCGGCAGTTCGGCGTGGCCTCGATGGACGAGGTGTTCCTGCACCTGGCGCGGGGCGCGAAGAACGTGGAGTAGAGGCCGCAGCCAGGCGGATGAAGGAGTAGGAACGCGCAAACAACTGACAACGAGGAATCGAAAACTAAAAAACAGCCATGAAATCCTTCCTGATGTTCGTGCGGAAAGAGTTCTACCACATTTTCCGCGACCCGCGCACGCTGCTCATTCTCTTCGGCATGCCCGTGGCCCTGGTCACGCTGTTCGGCTTCGCGCTGACCAACGAAATCAAGAACGCCGACGTGGCGGTGCTCGACTTTGACAAGGGCCAGCACGCGCAGCAGGTGCAGCACCGGCTGTTTTCGTCGGGCTACTTCGGGCTGCGCGACTACGCCACCAGCTACCCCGACGTGGCCGCCGCCTTCCGCCAGGGCCACGTGAAGCTGGCCGTCGTCTTTCCGGTGGGCTTCTCCCGCGACCTCGACCACCTGGGCCACGCCCAGGTGCAGCTCGTGGCCGATGCCTCGGACCAGAACACGGCGGTCAGCTTAGTGAACTACGCCACGGCCATCATCAAAACCTACGAGCAGGAACACACCAAGCGCCCGGCCGGCGCGGGCCCGCGCGTGGAGGCCGTCGCCCGGCTCTACTTCAACCCCGGCCTGAAGGCCGCCTACACCTTCGTGCCGGGTACGATGGCCCTGATTCTGCTGCTGGTCTCGGCCATGCTCACGAGCATCACCATTGCCCGCGAGAAGGAGACGGGCACCATGGAAGTGCTGCTCGTCTCGCCCATGCGGCAGTTGCCCATCATCATCGGCAAGATTCTGCCCTACTTCCTGCTCTCGTTTATCAACGGGCTCATCATCCTGGCGCTCGGCGTGTGGGTGCTCGACATCCCGCAGCGCGGCAGCCTGGCCCTGCTGCTGGCCGAGACGCTGCTCTACATTCTGGTGGCCCTCACGCTGGGCGTGCTGATTTCAACCCGCGCCGCCTCGCAGCAAACGGCCATGCTCACCTCCATGCTGAGTCTGCTACTGCCCACGCTCATTCTCAGCGGCTTTCTGTTTCCCCTCGAAAGCATGCCGCTGCCCCTGCAAACGGTCTCGCGCATCATTCCGGCGCGTTACTACATCGTCATTCTGAAAGGCATCATGATAAAAGGCTTGGGCCTGCGCGAGCTGTGGCGCGAAACGGCCGTGCTCGCGGGCATGGCCGGCGGGCTGCTCCTGCTGGCGCTGGGCTCGCTGAAAAACCGGCTGGCCTAGTGGGGGAATAGGCTGCTACGCGCCTGCCGTGAGCCTCACCCCCTGACCCAGCCAAAACATCAAATTAACCTCCCCATCTTACCCCTCACCGCCTATGCGTACCGTCTGGTTTTTGCTGGAAAAAGAAGTGCGGCAGCTGCGGCGCAACCGCTCGCTGCTGGGGCTGCTGCTGGTGGCGCCCATCATGCAGCTGGTGCTGCTCTCGTTCGCGGCCAACTACGAAATCAAGAACCTCAACCTGGCCGTGGTCGACCAGGACCACAGCCCGGCCGCACGCCGCCTGCTCAACCAGTTTCAGTACACGCCCTACTTCCGGCTGGTGCAGACGCGTCCCACCAGCCGGGCTGCCGAGCAGGACCTGCTCGATGGCCGCGCCGACCTGGTGCTGGTTATTCCCCCGCAGTTTGAGCGCGACCTGGTGCGCGGCGGCCGGGCGCGGGTGCAGCTGCTGGTCAATGCCCTCGACAACGTGAAGGCCGGCCTGGCCAGCTCCTACGCCAGCAGCATCGTGCAGGCCTACCAGGGCGAGGGCCGCCCGGCCACGGTAGCGGCCACCGTGAGCGAGGTGCGCGGCCTGGAAGTGGTGCCGGCTTACTGGTACAACCCGCTGCTCAACTACAAAACCTTCATGGTGCCCGGCATTCTGGTCGAAATCATCAGCCTGATTGTGATGATGGTGGCCACGCTCAACATCGTGCGCGAAAAGGAAATCGGCACCATCGAGCAGCTCAACGTGACGCCCATCCGCAAGTGGCAGTTTATCCTGGGCAAGCTGCTGCCGTTCTGGGTGGCGGGCTTGTACCAGTTCACCATCGGACTGCTGCTCGCGCGCTTCCTGTTTCACGTGCCCATGGTGGGCAGCGTGCCGCTGCTCTACGGCATCATGGCCGTATTTCTGGCAGTGCCACTGGGCTTGGGACTGCTCATTTCCTCAGTCAGCCAAACCCAGCAGCAGGCCCTGTTCGTGTCGTTTTTCTTCCTGATAATCTTCATCCTGCTCTGCGGGCTGTTCACGCCCACCGAGTACATGCCGGCCTGGGCGCGGGCCATCGACCGCCTTAACCCGCTCCTCTACATCATCGACATTGCCCGGCGCATCCTGCTCAAGGGCAGCACCCTGCGCGATGTGCTCACGCCCGTACTCACGCTGCTAGGCATGGCTGTGGTGGTGAACACGCTGGCCGTGTGGCGCTACCGCAAAACATCGGGCTAGCAACTGGCTAACCTTCTGTTCCACCACATACCCCATCCAACCCTTATGGCTTTGCTTTTATCGCCCGCGCAGGCGGGCTACCGGGCCGCGCTCCTGCTGGCAGCCACGGCCTGGCCCCTGGCC
>NZ_BAAGZM010000515.1:0-3109 GCF_054778495.1 Hymenobacter agri | reverse complement strand
GGCGGCGCAGCTGGCGCAGCTCGCGGAAGCCGTCGAGGCCACTGAGGAAGCCGACTTTGCTGCCGGCGGCATCGTTCCAGCGCACGGGCTGCTCCAGCAGGCGCAGGCCGGCCCGGTGGGCCAGGTACAGCAGCTCCACATCGAACCCGAACCGGTCGAGCACCGCCCCTTCCACAATGGGCCGGCAAGCCGCCATGCGAAAGGCCTTGAAGCCGCACTGCGTATCGGCGTAGGGCAGGCCGGTGGCCCACTGCATAATCTGGTTGAAAATGCGGCCGCTATACTCGCGCAGCCAGGGCTGATGCACCCCGATGAGGCTGCGGTCGAGGGCGCGCGAGCCAAACACAACGTCGTAGTCGCCGGCCAGAATGGGGTCTACCACCTTGTGCAGCTCCTCGATGGGCGTCGAGAGGTCGGCATCAGAAAACAGGGCCACGGTGCCGGAGGCAGCCAGCAGGCCCTGGCGCACGGCGTAGCCCTTACCGCGGTTGACGGGGTAGCTGATGAGCCGGGTGGCAATGGTGTCGGGATGCGCGGCAAAATACCCCTCCACCACCCGGCCGGTTTCGTCGCTCGAACCGTCGCTGACGACAATCAGCTCGCTGCTAAAGGGCTGCCGATGCAGGTACGACAGCACCTGCTCGATGGTGCGTCCGACGCGCGTGGCTTCGTTGTAGGCCGGAATGATGACGGAGAGAACGGGCAAGCTGAACAGGGCTAAGTAGCACCAGATGGCACAGGAAGGGAAAATGCGGTGCTACAAAGCTAACCATTGCGCCCGCCTTTTCCCGCGTCCTTTTTTTCGTTGCCGGGCCGGGTGCGCCGCCGCCCAACGGTGCAGCGGCCAGCCACCGGGCGCTGAATTTCAGCACCGCGCCCGCTACGGGCCGGGAACGGCAGGGGGCGCAGCAGCGGGAAGCGCGGCAGCGGGGGCTCCCTTCGGATACCATTCGTACAGCGACCAGGAGCCCTGATGGCGGATGCGCCGCAGGTGTTGCTCGCGAATGAAGGCGGGCTCCCGCTCGAACACGGCGCGCATGGTGGGGCGCAGGTTGTCGCGGTAGTAATTGTTGCGCCCATCGAAGTACGCGGTATCCAGAAACACCAGAATGGGGCGCTGGTCGAGCTGGGCCAGCAGCGCCGGGTCGGGGCCGCCGGGGCTGAAGATGGAATACAGCTGCGCCGCCTGGCTGGAAATGCCCCGGGCCGCTTTGTGCGACATCAGCGGCAGGCCCGAGGCCATCCCCAGCTGGTAGGTCGTGTTGCAATGCGGGTCGTCAGGGTCGGTATTGAGGTTGCTGGGCTCATCCTGCCACTCGGTGCCGGCGTGGTAGTAGGGAATGGGCAGAATGGCCTGGTAGCGGCCCTCCTCAGGCCATTCCAGCAGCTGGCGCACGGCGGCCGTGGCCGTGGGCTGCGTGAGCAGATTGGTGCGCTGGGTTTCGGTGTGGTAGAACCGCGTGGCGTTCACGGTATCCAGCAGCAGCAGCACGCACAGCGCGGCCAGCCCCCAGCGCAGGCCGGGCAGCCGGTGCCACCGGGCCACGTACCAGCTGAAGCCTAGCACCACGGCCCACCAGAACGGCCAGATGAACCGGCCCAGCGCCCGAAACTGCGTCACCCGCTCGGTGAGCTTGTGCAGCCATAGAAAAACGTTGAAATAGTTGTGGGCCACGTAAGCCCCATTATCTACCTCGATGCGCTCGCCCAGCGCAATGAAAGCCAGGGGCAAGCTGGCCAGCAGCAGGTACTTCACCAACGAATAGTTGCGGTCGTGGCTCTGGGGCCAGCGGGCTTCGGCCGGCAACCTCCGCAGCAGGGCGAGCCCGGCCACCAGCAGCAAGCCAAAGAGCACGAACCCGGTGAGGTAAGCAGAGGATTCGTAGGGCACGCCCGCCGTGCGCTCGAGCGGAAACCGCAGGTAATTGTAGGAATACCCTTTAAACAGACTGGTGAACTGGAATTTCCACTCTATCCAGTCGTAGCCATTGCTGCCTGGGGTGCGCTGGCCAATGCGACGGTCCAGCACCTGCAGCAGCCCCGCCGTAAGGACCACCGCCGCCAGCAGCGTAGCCCCGAGGCCCACCACCAGCGGCCGCCACGGACGCCGGGTGCGCCAGGCCTCGAACAGCATGACAGCGCCAAAAAAGGCCAGCGTGCCACCCAACAGCGGCAGGAAATAGAAGTGCAGCCACGAGAAGACTACAATGCCAGCCAGCAGTATGCCAAACTGCCGGGCGAGGGGCCGGTTGGCCCGCCAGGCATCGTAGAGGTGCTGAAGGCGCCAGATGATAAAGGGAAATGCCGGAGCGTACGACAGGTTCATGTGGCCCACGCTGAGCCGGATGGTTTGGGGGGCCAGCCACGGCAGTGCCACCGCCAGCAGCACCGTCAGCCAAGCCGGCACGGCCAGCCGCCGCAGCACCGGCACCAGCAGGCCCGAGGCAATAACCAAACCACTGAGAACGAACACATCGAACAGGTACAAGCCGTACGGCGCCAGGGCCGGCACCGTTTGCACCAGCCAGTGCAGCGGCACCACCACCAGGGGGGTACTGTCCGTGTAAAAAATGTATTCGCCGAAGGGGTAGTTATGGCCGGTTACCAACAGGCTCGTGCTCAGGGGCTGGCGTAGGTAGCACGCCATCGAGAAGTAGCTTTTGATGCCGTCGTAATGGTCGACAATCAAGTATTTGCCGGGATGAAAAAGCAGGGGAAAATAGGTGTACCCCAGGAGCAGGGCCTGCGCCAACACCGCCATCGCGACGACAAAACGCAGGCGCGGCGGTGCCGCGGGCTCATGAGCAACAGGTGGTTGGAGCGGAAATGAACTGTTCATGCAAGAACCGAAAGTGGAGTCGGGGTGCAAATTAGGCGGTAAATGCTGGCGCCCGGCCAGCGGGCGCGCGTCCTGGCGGCGGGCTTACACGGGCCGGCTGCTATTTTTGAGGCCCACCCCCGCCCGCCGCTCCCGCCCCATGCTCCGCATTCAGAACTACATTAACGGCCAGCTGGTAGCGCCCCAGGCCGGCCGCTACCTCGACAACATCGAGCCCGCCACCGGCCAGGTCTACGGCCAGATTCCCGACTCCGGCCCCGCCGACGTGGC
>NZ_BAAGZM010000514.1:0-3127 GCF_054778495.1 Hymenobacter agri | reverse complement strand
CGGGCGACGTGCGCTTCCTGGCGCTCGACCTGAACGACCCGGCCACCCTCGCCGCCGCCGCCGCCCATCTGCACCACGCCGAAGGCCGCCTCGATATTCTGGTGAACAACGCTGGCATTAACGTGCCCGGCGATGGCTCGCCCACGCAGGCCGACGTGCGCAGCGTGGAGCAGGCACTGCACACCAACTTCCTGGGCACACTGGCCGCCACGCAGGCCCTGCTGCCGCTGGTGCAGCTGGCCCCGGCCGGCCGCATCGTCAACGTGTCGAGCCCGCTGGGCTCGCTCACCATTGTGGGGCAGCACGACTGGGCCCTGCTGGGCTACTCGGCCTCTAAGGCCGCCCTCAACATGCTCACCGTGCAGCTTGCTTACGAGCTGCGCCACACGGCCATTAAGGTGAACGCGGCCGCCCCCGGCTATACCGCTACTGACCTCAACGGCTTCGCCGGCCTCGATACCCCCGCTCAGGGCGCGACCGAGGCCATTCGCCTGGCCCTGCTGCCGGCCGATGGGCCCAGCGGCATCCTGTCGTCGGCCACCGACGGGGTGCTGCCGTGGTAGGGTTTGGGGATTAAAACTGAACTACTCACCATAAACCCGCCCGCCCCGGCCCGGACCTTTGCGCCATCATTCATTCCAACCAATTGATACCGATGAGCAACTCCAAAATAGCCCTCGTGACCGGCGGCAGCCGCGGCCTGGGTAAAAACATGGCCCTGAGCCTGGCCCGCAAAGGCATCGACGTTATCCTGACCTACCACCGCCAGCAGGCCGATGCCGCTGCCGTGGTGGCCGAAATCACGGCCCTGGGCCGCAAGGCCGTGGCCCTGCCGCTCGATGCGGCCAACGTGGCCAGCTTCCCGGCCTTCTATGCGCAGGTGGCAACTGCCCTGGCCGATGCCTTTGGGACCGACAGGTTTGACTTCCTGATAAATAATGCCGGCACGGCCCTCTACGCCTTATTTGCCGATACCACCGAGGCGCAGTTCGACGACATGCTGAATATTCATCTCAAAGGACCCTTTTTCCTCACGCAGCAGGCCCTGCCGCTGCTGCGCGACGGCGGCCGTGTTATCAACATCTCGTCGGGGCTGGCCCGGTTCGCCAACCCCGGCTCGTCGGCCTACGCCAGCATGAAGGGCGCGGTGGAAGTGCTGACCCGCTACCAGGCCAAAGAGCTGGGCGCCCGCGGCATTGCGGTGAATACGGTGGCCCCGGGTGCCATCGAAACCGACTTCGGTGGTGGCCACGTGCGCGACAACAAGCAGGTGAACGACTTCCTGGCCGGGCAAACGGCGCTGGGCCGCGTGGGCCAGCCCGACGACATCGGCGGCGTGGTGGCTTTCCTCTGCACCGACGAGGCCCGCTGGGTGAATGCCCAGCGCTTGGAGGCTTCGGGCGGTATGTTCATTTAGTGGATTGGTGCGGGGGCAGTACCGTCGTTAGCTGCCAGCGTGGCCCGGATGCTTAGCTTAGCGCGCCAAATTGCTCCCATGAAATACGTACTATTAATTTCCGCTTTCGTGTGCAGCTTGTGTGGGGCATCAGCTCAATCCCTGGAAAAGCAAATAGCCGGCCGGAGCTGTGAATGCCTGGAAAAGGAGCAAGCAGTAACCGAATCTGTCCTGCGCAACTGCATCGCCCACTCGCTGACAGCGGTAGTCCTGGCAGATTCTACCAACCGATACGTCAGGCAGCTGAGTACAGTCGAAAGCATCCAGCGCACAACAAAAGGCGTGTATAAGCTGCTGGCCAGGCAATGCAAAGCAATGCCCAAACCCTGAGAGCATTAGCGCAGACCTGAATAAAAAAGCCCTTCCGCTACGCAGCGGAAGGGCTTTTTCTATTATCGTTTTCAGGAACGGCGGCTACTTGCTGGCCGAGCGGCTTTGCCGGTAAGAATCGACCTGCTGGCGTAACACGGCGAGCAGGCTGCCGTAGCGCTGGCGCGCTTCGCGGGTGCTTTCGAGCCGCTGCAGGCGGGCGTTGATGAGCTCCGAGAAGTCTTCAACGGAATAGGCACGTTTGGGCGTAGTGGGCACGGGCAGCAAGGCAATCAAACTGCGTTCAATACGCAGCGCCCCCAAACTTAGCGAAAAAACCTAGAAGCGAAACAGCGGCCGCGCCGGGTTCCAGATGCCCCACGGAATCATGAGCAGCACCATGAGCAGGGCAATGCCGAAGTACGTGAGGGCTTTCTTGTGCTTGAGGGTGCTGTCGACTGTTTTCTTGACGGCGATGCGGCCTATCTGCGCCACGATGGTGGCCAGCAGCATCACGGCAATGTGCTCCATGCCGAAAAAGCGGGCTTCGGCGTTTTTCATGCCATACGTCTGCAGGCCGTGCAGGCCCCAGGGGCGCGTATCGCCGAAGTACAGGCCCAGGCCGATGATAACCTGCAGCCACATAAAGCCCGAAAAAGCGGCGCTCATGCCGTTGTCGGCGCTCACGAAGGGCCGGCGGCCGTTGTAGCCGACGAAGGCGCGGTATACGGCGATGAGGCCGAAGATGACCACGAACCAGCGCGACCAGGAGTGTAAAACGAGAAGGGTTTGGTACATAAAAAGAGAAAGAGGTGAGAGAAATACGGAGCGCAGCCGCCCTAGGCAAAGGTAAGGGCCGGGCCCGGCCTTCACACTTTCAGCACCACGCCCTTCCGGTACATCCAGCTCAGAATGAAATACCAGATGACAATGAGCGTGACGGCCCCCACCAGCGAGGCATTGCGTGGGTCGGCAAAGTGCGGCGCGATGCCCCATTCATACAGCCACTCCTTGAGGCCGCCGACATTGCCGCCCGGCAGCGCCAGCTTGAACAGCCCGAACGTGCGCGAGAGCAGCGCCGAGAGGCAGAACACCAGAATGGCGTTGACGCCGTAGACCAGCGCCGGGCGCGTCCAGCCGCGGTGGCCCTGCACGTCGCAAATCCAGTAGAGCGCCGCCAGGCCGGCCATGGCCAGCCCGCCGGTGTAAAGCACGTAGGAACTGCTCCAGAGGGCTTTGTTGATGGGAAACCACGGGTGCCAGATGAGACCAAGAATGGCCAGGCCGCCGCCGGCAATGAACAGCCAGGCCACTTTGCTGCCGGGGTCGCGGTCGGGCCGGCGCAGCCACTGTGCGGTGAGG
>NZ_BAAGZM010000513.1:0-3128 GCF_054778495.1 Hymenobacter agri | reverse complement strand
GCCGGATTGAGCACCGGCGGCGCGGCGGGCTGCTGGGCCCACGCTGGCACGGCCGCCGTCAGGGCCAACAGCAGGAAAACGGAAAGCAGGCGGGATAGTCGACGCACGCGGTCAGGCAGGGAGGTTTCCAGCAAACCTCCCGGTCAAATCTGGAAAAATTCTGGACGCCCTTGGCGTGGGTGCCCGTAGCCCGACCCGGGAGTGCAGGTTGCCGCCAGATTGTTTACAGATTTCCCGGCCTATTTGCCAACCTTGCGGCTGGTAACGGGCGCACCACCTTTCTTTCCCTGAGCGTGAAAATTCTGATTGTTGAAGACGAGGCGCCGCTGCGCAACACGCTGCTGGAGTTTCTGCGGCACGAGGGCTATGTGTGCGAAGTGGCCGAAACCTACCAGCAGGCGCACGAAAAAATCAAGCTCTACCAGTACGACTGCGTACTGGTCGACCTGACCCTACCCGACGGCTCGGGCCTGAATCTGGTGCGCACGCTTAAGGCCGACAAATCCATTGCGGGCGTGCTCATCATCTCGGCCCGGGGCTCGCTCGACGATAAGGTGCAGGGCCTGGAGATGGGCGCCGACGACTATTTGCCCAAGCCCTTTCACCTGGCTGAGCTCAACGCCCGGCTGCGGTCCATCATCCGGCGGCGGCAGTTTCAGGGGCAGCGCCACATTGTGTTCCGGGACCTGACCATCTTCCCCGACCAGACCCGGGTGCTGGTGAAAGACCAACCCCTCACCCTCACCCGGCGCGAGTACGACTTGCTGCTGTTCCTACTGGCCAACCCCAATCGGGTGCTCACCAAGGAGGCCATTGCCGAGCACATCTGGGGCGACGACGCCGACATGGCCGACTCGTTCGACTTCATTTACTCGCACTTCAAAAACCTGCGCAAGAAGCTGCAGGAGCACGGGGCCGACAACTACATTCGCACCATCTACGGCCTGGGCTACAAGCTCGAAACCGCGTGAAGCTCCTCACCCGCACCAACCGCTACTACCTGGGCCTGAGCGCCGTGCTGTTCGTGCTGGGCACCGGCCTGCTGTACGAGGGCCTGCAACACGCCCTAGCACACGAAGTGGACGAGCAGCTGCAACAGCAGCGCACCTACCTCACCGCGCGCATCCAGCGGGCGGGCGCGCTGCCCACCATCGCCCTGCCCCAGGAGCTGACCATCGACGGCCCCACCCACTCCGAAAGCCTGCACGACACCGTCATCTTCGACCCCGTGGAGCGTGAGCCGGTGCCGTTCCGCGTTATCTCCTTCCCGGTGGTGGTGCGCGGGCAGCGGCACTGGCTCACGCTACGCAAGTCGTTGCTCGAAACCGAGGATGTGCTCAAGGTGGTGATGGGCGTGATGCTGGCGGTGATGACGCTGCTCTTCGGCAGCCTGCTGCTGCTCAACCGCTGGCTGTCGCGCTGGCTGTGGGCCCCGTTTCGGCGCACGCTCCGGGCCCTGCGCGGCTTCCAGCTACAGCAGCCCGAGTCGCTGGCGCTGCCGGCTACGCCCATCGACGAGTTCAGCGAGCTGAACCAGGCCGTGGCCCAGCTCACCCAGCGCGTGGCGGCTGACTACCGCGCCCTCAAGGAGTTCACCGAAAACGCGGCCCACGAAACCCAGACGCCCCTAGCCATCATGCAGGCCCGGTTGGAGCAGCTGGTGCAGGACCCCGAGCTGCCCGAGCGCACCCTCGGCGCCGTGCAGGACGTGTACCGCGCCGCCCGGCGCCTTTCGCGCCTGCACCAGGCCCTCACGCTGCTCAGCAAGATTGAAAACCGGCAGTTCAACGCCGGCGGACCCGTGGCGCTCGACGGCGTGGTGCGGGAAAAGCTGCGGCAGCTCCAGGATTTTCTGGAAGATAAAGACATTGAGCCGCCGGTGACGCTGCTCACGCCCGTGTCGGTGGTGATGCACCCGGCGCTGGCGGAGTCATTGGTGGGCAACCTCTTGCAGAACGCTGTGAAGCACAACGTGCGCGGCGGCCTGCTGCGGGTGCAGCTCGGCCCGGCCGCGCTGGAAATCACCAACACCGGCCCCGAGCTCCACTCCGACCCCATGCTGCTGCTCGGCCGCTTCCGCAAGCACAACGCGGCGTCGGACTCGCCCGGCCTGGGTTTGTCCATCGCCGAGCAAATCTGCACCTACTACGGCTTCCGGCTGAGCTATGCCTACGCGCCGGCCGGGCACCTGCACACGCTGCGGGTGGCGTTCTGAGGCCGGTCCGCGCCGTACAGATTCCGGCCAGATTCGGCCGCTAGGTTTGCGGCATTCCTCACCCTAATCAACCGTTTCGACCCCATGAAAACCCTGCTACTCGCAGCGGCTGCCGCCTTCCTGGCCGCCCCCGCCCCTGCCCAGGACCTCCCCGCGGCCAAGGTACCGGCCGCCGTGCAGGCCGCGTTCAAAGCCAAGTTTCCGGCGGTGAAAGCCGTGACCTGGGAAAAAGAAGGGGCCGACTACGAAGCCGGCTTTAAGCAGAATGGCAAAACCATGTCGGCTGTGCTGACGCCCGCCGGCGTGCTGCAGGAAACCGAAACCGACATGCCGGCCGCTCAACTGCCGGCCGCCGTGCGCGCCACTCTGGCCCGCGACTACAAAGCCTACCAGGTGAAGGAAGCCGCCACCATCGTCAAAGCCGACGGCCGCACCGTGTACGAAGCCGAAGTGAGCAAGGGCGGCAAGGGGCAGGACGTGCTGTTCACCGCCGATGGCAAAGTCGTAACCCAGTAAAACAACTACTTCAACCGCCCCGCCCAGCCGGCTCAGGCAGCCGGCCGGGCGGGGCGTGAGCGGCCGTGCAATACTCGATGGCTTGCGTGCTAATAATCTTGCGTGCTAATAATCAAGAAAATGCTGCGTAGAAAGGTGCTGACCCGGCTGGGAATGCTATGGGGGTTGTGGTGGGGAATCAGCTTGGCGGCTCAGGCCCAAACGGGCGCGGTGCGCGGCACCTTGCTAGAAACGGGCACCGGCAATCCCGTCTCGTTTGCCAGCGTGGTGCTGCTGCGCAGCGCCGACTCGACATTCGTGGCCGGCACCCAGGCCAGCGAGTTGGGCGCATTTGAGCTGGCTCAGGTGCCGCTGGGCCAGTACGTACTGCGGGCCACGGCCGTGGGCTACCGCCCGG
>NZ_BAAGZM010000512.1:0-3128 GCF_054778495.1 Hymenobacter agri | reverse complement strand
CGGGCCGGGGCCGAGCTGCGCGGCTGGCGCCTGAAAACGGCCAGCAAGCGCGTGCTGGCCCTCACCGCCTCGCAGCTCTACCACAAGCACCTGAAGAAGGTGCAGGCCCTGCGCGACCCCGCCGCGCTCGACAAGTTCTACCTCATCGCCGCGGGCGGCAAGGTCTGATGCCCCATTCTGATTCAGTTCATCACTACTTTCTCCCTCTTCCCATGTCCTACGCTCCCTCCGCAGCCGGCCAGAAACTGGTCGCCGAAGCCCTCACCAAGCTGCTTGTCTACTTCAAGGACGGCAACTCGCGCACGTTCCATGGCCGCCACAACGCCAGTTCCTACACCCCGGCCGACCCACGTGAACTGGAAATCAAGCGGCTGAAGAAGTACGCCGAAAGCGTGCAGATGAAAATCAACGTCGCCATCCTCTACGACCTGCAGACCGGGCAGGAAGTGGCCCGCCTGAAAAACGGCTCCTGGACGTGAGACCGGCGCTAGTAATGGCCTCTTCTGTGCTCGCCTGGAAAGCACTGCGGCCCGATGGCACCGCCGCCGTACTCAAGCACGACGTTCGACCGGTAGAAAATGTACGAGCAGCCGTCGGTATACTCCGCTTTGAGGCTGTCGCTCAGCGGGTGAGCAAACAGGTCGTAGGAGTATTTGCCCATGCCGCTGCGCTGGAAGCCAATAACGCAGGGCTCGCCGCTGGTGATGGAAATGCAGCCGGCCTCGTCCAGCCTGTCCTGCAGGGTTGTCAGCGTCTGGCGCGTCCAGCCCAGCGTGTGCAGCAGCGTGTCAGCCTTGGGCGAGTCCCAAGGCACATCCCAGTTGCTGGAACGGGTCTCGTGGTCGCTCACGTGAAAGATGGGGATGGTACGCCGCCCGTCGAACTCAATTTCGACCGACTTGTCAGCCGGCACGATGGTGTTAATGTAGGCGCTAAGCGCCCGCAGTTTTGGGGCCGTAGCCTCATAGTGGAAGATGAGGTCGGCTTTGGTGTACGGCTTGTCATATGCGCCCATGGCGTAGGCAATGGCTACCATCCAGCCGACGTAGGTGAGGATGGCCGTGGTCAGGGCCACACCGATACCAATCAGTCCCCATTTGACGATGTTGTTCATAACAAGTAGTCTAAAAAGTGTTCTGTTGATATGATGCAGCTAGCACATCTTGACCAAGTCATTGCGCTTGAGCGCGGCGAGGCCCGTGAACTCTGGTGGGCCATGGCTGAGTGCGGCCGCCGCAACCTAGCCCGGCTGAGCCGGCCACTGGGCGCACCGGTCGACTCGGCCGGTGTGGTGGTGGCGCTACCCGCGCTCGAGCGCGTGGCCCGGCGGCTCAAGCGCATTGACGAGCGCGAGCGGCACCAGGTGGGCATCCCGAGTCGCCGGCCGAAGAAGTTTCGGCTGCGGGTTGACGAGCTGGCGGCCCTCATGCTCTACGTGTGGCCGGAGTCATTGCCCGGCCACGCGGGGCACGTGGTGCTGGGCAAGGTGCAGCAGAAGTCGCTCAACCTGGAATCGCGCATCCGGTGGCCTTAGTGCCGCTGCGGATGCGGTAGGGCCGCGGCCTGGCTGAAGCGGGGCCCGTAGGTGTAGTCCAGCAAATGGATGTCGTGCTGGAATAGCAGGTCCGGGGTCAGGCTGTAGGAAATGACCAGCACTTGGTCACCCACGCGGCCATCGGTGAAGCGGACGGTATAATTGCCGGATGACAAAAAGCCGTTAACCGCGGCATCGGCCTGCTGCCAGAGCTGCTCCCCCTGCCGGGCGCTATCGGGGCTAAGGTTGTAGACCTTAAAAACGAACTCCCCACTGCCGTTGCGAATGGCTGAGTCATCAGGCGAACTGATGTGAAAGGTAGAGGAGGAGTCGGAACAACTGGTCAGCAGCAGCAGCAGCAGGGCAGGGAACCAGCGATGAGGGGACAAGTGCATGAAAAATGGATTTATGTAGTGATTGAACAAATGTATTGCGAAGAACTTTGTATTTCAAAGTATATTTGTCTGCGGCGAAAAACACGCTTTCTGCATCGGGCTATTGCTTCAGGTAGGGAGACTGGTGTAGGGGTCGTGGTCGCCTGGCTGAATCGGCACTATTTCAATGGGTTGTACGGTTAGTCAGCCCAGGCTGAAGCAGTCCTTTCCCTGCCCCGCGCGGCATCGTAAGTTTGAGATAACCCTAAATTTCTACCCTCGTGGATTACATCGACGTTCCCGTTCGGCCGCACGTGCTCAAGTTCCTGCAGTTTTACCTGGGCACCCACTACACCCTTTCCGAAAACGACCAGTTCGGAGCCTACCTCTACAGCCAGATGCGCCGGCCGATGCAGGACGCGCGCCGCGACCACGTGCTCGAGTCGTACGCGGGCAAGTGGCAGGTGCACTTCGGGTCGCTCTCGCCCAAAAAGCACGGCCTGCGCCTGACGGGCAAGGGCGTGCAGCGCTTCGACGACTTCGTCAACAGCATCCTGGAGGTGGAGATGATTGGCTACGTGAACCTGGCCGTGCGCTTCGGCAACAAAATCAAGTATGCCATTCTCGAGTACATGGCCGAGCGCAACATTCTCGAGGAGGACATCCAGTACGAGACGCTCTACAAGCGCTACCAGCGCGACAGCCAGGAGCGGCAGGCAGCCAAGAAGCTGGCGGCCGTGCGGGGCCCGGTACGTTCAGACAAGGACTTGCGCAAGCAACTACTCCGGGTGCCGCTGCCAGTGCCGGCGGCCGCCCGCTCGAACGCCTAGAAAAAGTGCTCTCGCATTTGTCCGTTTTGCTCTTGCACCTGTCCGGGAATTTTTAACTTTTGTCCGGTGGGGTATTCCACCGCATTCGCCGTGCTCAACCTCACCCAGGAACCCCTCACCACCGTCGTCGGCTACACGGCCGTGTACTACCACTGGGCCGATGGCCTGGCTCCGTTTCGCGTGGCCCAGGGCCTGGTCGTGGGCGACCTGGCTTCCCGGCCCGGGTTCGAGTGGCAGCAGCTGCCGCTCACCGCCAATTCCATCAAGCTGACGGAAACGGCCAAGGAGTCGCGGCACGGCGAACTCTACCAGGTGAAGCTGCTGGGCGAGCGCGCCCAGGCCCCGGCCCACTTGCTCGGCGCCATTGCGGCCATGGTGCGCCGGCCGGTG
>NZ_BAAGZM010000511.1:0-3130 GCF_054778495.1 Hymenobacter agri | reverse complement strand
GCCTGTTGTGCCGGTCCCGGCCTTGCCCGCCGCCGCAACGCCGCCGGCTCCGGCCAGCAACCCCGAGGCTTACGTTGCCGCCGCCATTCATGCCCAGCACCTGCAGCACCAGTTGGCCCTGGCCGAATTGCGCAACCAGCATTTGCTCGAGCAGCAGCAGATGCTGCGCGAGATGCTGGCCATGGCCCGCCAAAGCATGGTCTGAGCCACGGATTGGCCGGGTTTTTTTGAATTGCTCGGATGTTGCGGGGAGTTACCTGAGCAGGCCCAAAGCACAACGGCCGCCCAATCGGGCGGCCGTTGTGCTTTTTGTGTTGGAAGGTGGAAAATCCTTCACCTACGAAATTCGAAAAAATCCGCGGTTCAGTTAGCTCAAGCGAAGATTCCTATTTCCTCGGCTTCCATCAGGCCCTGTGGGTTCACGGCCGTCAGGCGGAGTGTTTTGCGCTCGCCTACCAGCAGGGGGTCGTATTTCACCGCAACCCGGATGTAGTTGGGCGTGAAGCCTTCCATGCGGCCATCGGTAATGTCGTCTTCAAACAGTACTTCGGTTTCGAGGCCCAGGTGTTGCTCGTAGAAGAAGCGCTTTTTCTTTTCCGACAAGCTGCGCAGCTGCGTGGTGCGCTCGTGGCGCACGCGGTCGGGCACGCGGCCGGGCAGGGTGGGCGCGAGAGTATCGGGCCGCTCCGAGTACGGGAATACGTGCAGGTAGCTGATGGGCAGTTCATTCAGGAAATTGTACGTGTCGAGAAAATCCTGGTCGGTTTCGCCCGGGAAGCCTACAATCACATCGACGCCAATGCAGGCGTGCGGCATCAGTTCCTTGATGCGGGCCACGCGGCCGGCGTAGAGCGCCCGGCGGTAGCGGCGGCGCATCAAACCCAGAATCTTATCGGAGCCGCTTTGCAGCGGGATGTGGAAGTGCGGCATGAATCGCACCGAAGCGGCCACGGTTTCGAGCACGCCGTCGGTGAGCAGGTTGGGCTCGCAGCTGCTGATGCGGAAGCGGCGGATGCCGGCCACGTCATCGAGGGCGCGCACCAATTGCGTGAAGTCTTCATGGCGCTCGCGCTCGGGGCCCTGTAGGCCAAAATCGCCCAGGTTCACGCCGGTGAGAACGATTTCCTGCACGCCGGTGGTGGCCAGCTCTTCGGCCCAGGCCACCACGCTGGCCACGCTGCCCGAGCGGCTGCCGCCCCGCGCCAGCGGAATGGTGCAGAACGAGCAGGAATAGTCGCACCCGTCCTGCACTTTCAGGAAGGTGCGGGTGCGGTCGCCGAACGAGTGCGCGGCCACGAATTCGGTGGCTTCCGAGATGGGCGAGGCGTGCACCGCGCCCGGCTGGCCCGGCGCGGGCTTTTGAAAATCGGCCAGAATATCGACCAGCATAAACTTTTCGGCCGCCCCCAGCACGGCGCTCACGCCCGGAATATTGGCAATTTCCTGGGGCTTGAGCTGGGCGTAGCAGCCCACAATGGCCACGAAAGCGTTGGGATTATGCTTGAGGGCCTGCTGCACTACCTTGCGACATTTGCGGTCGGCGTGGTCCGTGACGGAGCAGGTATTGATAATGTAGAGGTCGGCCCCGGCTTCGAAAGGCACTTTGGCAAAGCCTTTTTCCTCAAACTGCCGGCCAATGGCCGACGTTTCGGAAAAGTTGAGCTTGCAGCCGAGCGTATATAAGGCAACGGATTGGGGAGTAGGCATAGCAGGCGCAAAGGTACGGCAGCTATGCTGTGCACGCCCGACGGGCGCTGCTACTTCCGGGCAAAGTCTTCGAGGGTGAGCTGTTGCATAGCTTCGCCGAGGCGCAGCTGCCAGTCGGGCGGACTGGTTGTGCGGTCCCAAACTTGACGGCTCACATTATCGAAGGCCATGGAGCTCAGTGGTGAAACAGTCCCAAACCCGTTGTTAAAGCAGTAATACGCAAACGGGCGCGGGTGCGGGGCCAGCAGGTCTCGGCTCCACACGTATTCGGTGCTGGGCAGGCTGAGCTGCCGCAGCAGCGTGGCCGCCACATCGGTTTGCGAGGCGATGGTGTGCACCACCCGTCCCCGGGCATCGGGCCGCAGCGCCCCGCCCGCCAGTAGTAGCGGAATGCGAAACTTATCGGGGCTTTGGTTGGGAGAATCGCCCGGCTGAATATGGCCGTGGTCGGCCACCAGTACTATTAACGTGTGCGCATACCATGGCTCGGTCCGGGCCACCCGCAGAAACCGCCCCAGCTCGTGGTCGGTGTAATACACCGAATTGCGGAACAAGCTTGCTTCATCAGTGCCCGGAAATCGGGTCTTCATGGGCACCTCAAACGGCTCGTGGCTGCTCAGCGTGAAGGCCGTGACGAAAAACGGTGCCGGCTGTCGGCGCAGGTCGCCCAAGATGCGGTCAAATAGCACGCCGTCGTGGGCGCCCCACTTCGAGTTCTGGTCGGCCTGGGCAAAGTCGGCGCGCTCGGTGAGGTGCTCGTAGCCGGCGGTTTGCAGGTAGCTCTTCATGTTGGCAAACGCCAGCTCGCCGCCATAGTAATAGTGCGAGCGGTAGCCCACCGCCGCCAGCGAACGACACAGGTGGGGGAGGTACTCGGTTTTGCGCGGAAACTTGATGATGCTGGTAGTCGGCTGGTTGGGGTAGCCCGACAGGATGGATACCAGACCCTTCTGGCTGCGGTCGCCGGCCGCGTAGATATTATCGAACAGCACCCCGGTGCGGGCCAGGCTATCCAGAACCGGCGTCACGCCCTGCTCGCCGCCCACGCTGCCCACCAGCTTGCTGGTGAAGCTCTCCAGAATGATGAACAGCACGTTGGGACGGGCTTCGCTGAGAATATTCCTGGTAGAGTCGGGTGGTGCCGGCGCGCCCACTGCAAGCGGGTACAGCCCCGCCACCAGCCGCCGGGCCGTGCTGTCGGGCATAAATGGCTGGGTCGGTTGCTCCTCGCTGCGCAGTACCAGCGCGCTCATCAGGTTCCAGGGTGCGTTCAGGGCCGCATGGTTGGCGAAGGCCACGCGTGAGAAGTACACGTCGCTCTGGTTGATGGGAATTTGCTGGGTGCCGCCCCGGAGCGGCACCACCAGTAGCGCCGCGTACAGCAGGCAGGCCAGTGCCGCCCGGCCGCGCCCAAACCAGGCCG
>NZ_BAAGZM010000510.1:0-3853 GCF_054778495.1 Hymenobacter agri | reverse complement strand
GCCAGCGCCGAGAGCGGCAGGCGGAACCGCGCCTGGTCGGGGAAGGGCACGAAGGAGTCGCCCACCCCGGCGAAGTTCGAGTACACGTCGATGCAGTAGCCCACGTCCACCACCAGCACAAACAGGGGCCGGGGCTCGTCGGGCGGTAGGGCGCGCACGTAGCCCAGGGCCTGCTGGCGGGCGGCCTGCATCATCTGCTCCCACTTCACCGAGCCGCGCAGGGCGTGGCCCTTGCGGCGCTTTTCGGCGGCCAGGCCCAGCTCGGCGCGGTCGGCGCTTTGGGCCTTCTGCTGGGCGTCGGCCGAGTCGGTGCCCTGCTTGGTTTCCAGGATGAAGCAGCCGCGCTTGTAGAGGTCGATGCGGCCGGTGCTCTTCTTGGCGCCGTCGTTGAAGGTGACGGCGCGCTCCAGCACGTACTGGTCCTGGGCGGGCAGGTCGGTGGTGGGGTCGGGCCGGGGCACGCCCAGCAGGTCGCACAGGTCTTGCAGAAAGAGGCCGTAGTTGGCGCGCTCGGCGCCGCCGGAGTTGCGCCAGCGGGCCGCGAAGTCGGGGTAGGTCATGCGGGGTGGAAATTGGGGGCGGAAGATAGCGCGCCGGGGCCAACAACCCGGCCCCGCCCGAGGCCCCCAGGCGGTCGGCCCGTACTTGGAGCAGCTCCCGGGTTAGGGAATGGCCGTTTGAACGCGGTAGAGACGCAATATTTTGCGTCTCGTCGTTCTCGTCGTTGAACGACTCGCGGGAGTACCGTCAGACGATTTCGTTCAACGACGAGACGCAAAATGTTGCGTCTCTACTCCCGTACACCAACCTGAAAACTGCACTAAGTAACCCTGGTTGCGGACGGCAGGCTTAGCCCCAGCGGGGCGATATACCGGTAGCTGGGGTGGTTATGGTCATTTTTAAGCCCCGGCGGGGCGACATTCGTGGGCCGAGTGCCGCCCCGCCGGGGCTTGGACGTGTTTTTCCCGTCGTACTACCAATTTGTCGCCCCACTGGGGCGCCGGCCCTGTAGTCCGCTGCCTGGATGGGTTATTTCGCCAGCTCCAGCACCACGGCGGTTTTGGCCGGCAGCTGCAGCGTGGCCAGGCTGCTCAGGCTTTCGCCGGTGAGCACGTTGCGGGCCTTCGTGAAGCCGCTCATCCGCTCCGCGAAGCGGGCGGTGGGCAGGCTGGCGGCCTTGTCGGTGGTGTTCGAGGCCACCATCACGGTGCCGCTGGCATCGTAGCGGAAGTACACGTAGAGGCCGTTTTCGGGCAGGTACTGCATCAGCTGGCCATCGTGCAGCACCTTGTGGTCGCGGCGGTAGGTGGCCAGCTTCTTCACGAAGTCGAAGGCCTCGTTTTCCTGCGCCGTGCGGCCGGCAGCCGCGAACTTGTTCACCGCGTCGCCGGGCCAGCCGCCGGGAAAATCCTTGCGTACCTCGGCATCGGTGGGGTTTTTGAAGTTCTTCATCAGAATTTCGGTGCCGTAGTACATGCTCGGAATGCCGCGCGTGGTGAGCAGCCAGGTCAGGCCCATCTTGTAGCGGTCCACGTCGTCGCCCACCACCGACAGAAACCGGTCGTGGTCGAAGTTGTCGAGGAAGGTCACGAGCTTGGTCGGGTCCTGGTACACCACGTCCTGGGCCAGCGTCTGGTATACGTGCTGGGCACCGCCGTCCCAGCTGGTGGCGGCGGGCGTGCCCACTTCCTTCAGGCCGGCCAGCAGGGCGCTTTCGAGCACGAAATCGAGCCCGCCGGGCTGGTTCGACTTGAACGGGAAATCAATCTTGCTGCGGGTGTAGTACGCCTGGTCGATGGCATTGGTCACCGCCGACTCGCCGAAGATGTGCAGGCGCGGGTATTCGGCCAGCAGCGCCGCGTTGCAGCGGTTCATAAATGGCTGGTCGTTATACAGGTAGGTGTCGATGCGGTAGGCATCGATGCCGAAGTTCTCCACGTTCCAGATGGCGTTTTCAATCAGGTAGTTGGCCACGTAGGGGTTCTGCTGATTGAGGTCGGGCAGGAAGGGCACGAACCAGCCGTCGAGCGTCACGCGGCGGTCGCTCTGGGCCGCGTGCGGGTCGGTGATGGGCGTGTAGCGGTAGCTGGTGTTGGTGTACTGGGGCCACTGGTGCAGCCAGCTTTTCATGGGCAGGTCCTGCAAAATCCAGTGGGTGTTGCCCACGTGGTTGTACACGGCATCCTGCACCACTTTCAGGCCGGCGGCGTGGGCCTGCTGCACGTAGCTTTTGTAGCCTGCGTTGCCGCCGAAGCGCCGGTCAATCTTATACTGGTCGGTAAAGCCGAAGCCGTGGTAGGAGGCGCGCATGGTGCCGCCCTCGTTGGTGAGGGGCTGGTCGTTTTCCGTTACGGGCGTCAGCCACACGGCCGTGGCGCCCAGCTCCTTGATGTAGGGAAAGTGCTGGGCCACGCCGGCCAGGTCGCCGCCGTGGCGGAAGAAGGGGTTGGCGCGGTCGAGGTTGGTGTCGCGCATGTCGGCGAACTTGTCGTTGGCCGGGTCGCCGTTGGCGAAGCGGTCAATCATGGCGCAGTAGATGAAGTCGGCCGCGGTCACGCCCTGCGCTTTGGGCGAGTTGTCGCGGGCCTTCAGCTCCCAGCTTTGCGTCACCGTCTGGCTGCCCTTTTTGCCCAGCAGCTGCACCCGGCCCGGCTTGGCCGTGGGCGAGATAACGAGGTCGAGAAACGCGTAGTTGGGGTTCTCGACGGTGTTGGTTTTCACCAGCTTCACGCCGGGGTAGTTGATGCTGTACGTCAGCGTGCCCGCGCCGGGGCCGTGCACCAGCACCTGCACGCTGGGGTTTTTCATGCCCACCCACCAGTTGGTGGGGTTCACGCGGTCGATGCTGGCGCTGGTCTGGGCCTCGGCAAACAGCGGCAGCAGGGCCAGCAGCGGCAGGAGGAAGCGGTTTTTCATGAGTGGGGCGAGTGTCGAAGAATCGGTGGGTGACGTGGCGGATTTAAGAACGTCATGCTCATCTGGCGTCCGCGCAGTCGAAGCATCTCTACCGCAATAGTAAACCCAATCGGTTGGATTACATATTGCGGTAGAGATGCTTCGACTGCGCTCAGCATGACGGTTTTTACATAACGTTCTAACGCGTCCGGCTACTGGCGCTTGCGGCCCTGGCCCAGCATTTCCACGGTTTGGGCCAGGCGGTGGGCGCGGGTTTCGGGGCGCTTGGCGCCTTCGAGCCAGCGCACGAACTCGCGCTGGTGCGTGTAGGCCAGCTTGGCGAAGTAGGCGGCGGCTTTGGGGTTCAGTTCCAGCTGCGCGGCGAGGTCGTCGGGCGGCGTCATCTTGCGCTCCACGAAATCGCGCGAGAGCCCCACGCGCACTGTATCGCCAATGGTTTTGCCCACGGCTTTGCGTATCTGCTTGAGAACGTGCAGGGCGTGGTGCCCGTCGCCGAGCGGCGTGATGCTGCCCTGGTAGGGGTAGCCATCGAAAGTAACCTGCACCGGCACCCGGCCCTTGGTGCCGTACACCTCGGGAACCGAAAACGGCACCACGACGAATACGCCGCCATCGCCGTCGCCGGCTTCTAAAACTGCTTCAAATTCGTGCTCGGGCTGCATAAGGCAAAGGGAATGATTTACGGCTGCAAAGAAACGGCACGCCGCGCCGCTGGCCACAAGACCGTGTACCCCGAAGCTCCTGCTTCGGCCCGTTGAACAATGTTTGGGCGAGCGGGCCGAAGCAGGAGCTTCGGGGTACACAGTCTTTCAGCCCAGCGCCACCTCGGCCAGCACGCGCTGCACGGCCTCTTCGTCGGCTGCGGGCACGAGGCGGATTTCACCCGGAATATCGGCGTGGCGGGCGCGGAGCTGGCGCAGCACCACGGCATCGGTGC
>NZ_BAAGZM010000509.1:0-3152 GCF_054778495.1 Hymenobacter agri | reverse complement strand
GCTACCTGAAAACGGCGGGCGCCGGCCTGCAGGGTGCTTTCGCGGCCCTGCTCACGCCGACCGGGGCAATCGTGGTAGCGCTGGCCGCGTTGGCTGCCGTGGTGTATGCGGTAGCAACCGCTGACGAGCGGGCCTACGCCTCGTTTCAGCAGCAGGCGGCCGCCACCCGGCAGCTCACCACCGACATTTCGCCCCTACTCGACCGCTACGACGAGTTGAAGCAAAAAACCACGCTCTCGGTGGCCGAGCAGGACGAGATGAAATCCATCATCGAGAAGGTGACGGCCGTGCTGCCGGATGCCGGGAAGGGCTTTGACGCGTACGGCCGGGCGATTGAGCTAAATACGGGCAAGGCGCGGGCGTTCATTGCCCAGAACCAGGAACTGGACCGTGCTATTGCCACGAAAAGCTTGCCTGCACAACTGGACAAGTTACGAGAGCTGCAAGGGCGCTATGACCAGTTGGTGAAAACTGGAGAACGCATCACCAAAACCGGCCTGTACGGCTCGGTATCTCTCGATAGCCTCAACCCCGCCTACGCAACGGAACTGCTAAGCAAGTTTCGGGAAAACCTGGCTTCCACCACGACGGCGTTGGAAGCGCAGAAAAAGCGCGTGGCGGAACTCCGAAGCACCATCAATGGCCTGGGCGCGGCCTACGAGGAGGTAACCGGCCTGCAGGGCGGCGACATTGCCGGCAGCAAAGCGCTGGAAGAGGGCCTGCTGGCCAGCCTGCGTGAGCGGCTGAAGCTGGTGAAGGAGCAGCGGGAGAATGAAACCGAGGTGGCGGCCATCATGGCCGACAACAAGGTCATCAAAAGCCTGGAGGCCCAGATTGCCGCGCTCGAGGGCGTGGACAAGCAAAGCAAAAAGGTACAGGACGCGCTGCAAAAACTGCGGGAGGAGCTGCGCGGCAATGAGCAGCTGTCGAATGCGCTCGGCGCCGACTACCAGTTCCTGCAGGAGCGGCAGAAGATTCTCGAAGCCGGCCTCAAGAGCCTGGTGCTGGCGGGCGTGTCGCCGGCCAGCAAGGCCTTCCGCTCGTACGTCGCCGAGCTGAAGGAGCTCAACACGGTGCTCGGCGATAACGAGCTGCTGCAGCGCAAGCAGATTGACGGGCTGATGAAGCTGGCCAAGCCCGGCGAGCTGGACTCCTTTGGCAATAAAATCAAAAAGAACCCGCTCACGGGCCAGGCGCTGGAGGAAAACAAGCTACCCAAGGAGCTGAAGGCCCCGCCCGTCAACATGCAGGAGACGGTAAACTCGCTGACGGAATTTCAGCAGTTCGTGGGCAAGTTCACGGTGGGGCTGCAGCAAACCGTGGAGGAGATGAGCAGCAACTTTGCTGGGGCCTTCGCCGGCATTGCGCAGGGCGTGGGCGCCGCGCTGGCCGACGGGCAAAGTGCCATGCAGGCCTTTGGCGATGGGCTGCTGAAAGCCTTCGGGCAAATCATCGTGCAGTTCGGCGAGAAGCTGGTGCTGCTGGGCATCGGCAACATTGCCGCACAGAACTATGCCGTGGGTGCTGCGCAGCTGGCGGCAGGTGGCCTGCTCATCGGCTCGGGGGCCTACGTGAGCTCGCAGGCGGGCGGTCCCGCTGGCGGGTACAGCGGCAATTCTACGCGGAGTCCGATTGGCAATACCAGCACCTCGGCTTCCGCTGCCCCGCCGCAGAAAATTCAGGTGGAAGTGGTTGGCACCCTGCGCGGAGTTGGCAAGGACTTGGTGGCCGTCATCGAGGCGAGCCAGTACCGTCGCCTGCGCACGGCGTAGTATTTGCCCCAGCGTTGCGCGCGCTCCTCCAAGAAAGGAGCTTCCCCCGCTTTCCCCCGCGCCCACCCCGATTCCGGTAACCCGCCACCGGAACTTTGGGCGTGTCTCTGGTCCTGCTCCGCCGTACGCCGATTGCCAACGTGGCCCCCGCCACGGGCTACACCGTGTTCACGGACAGCTACGACACGGACGCCCGCCGGCCCTACCGCGACTCTTACCAGGCCACGACCCCTACCGGCGCCAATGCCCCGTTCGAGTTGGCCCTGGGTACGCTGGTGCCCGGCGCCAGCTTCTGCGTCAATCAAACACTGCGACAGGTAAAGTACGCCGGCGACGGCAAGGTGAGCACGCACGACGTGCTTAACGCCCCCGCCTGCGCCAGCAGCCTGGGCAGCCTGGTTATCATCCCGACGCACTGCACCACGCTCTACAGCAATGACGGCACCATTAGCCTCACCTGGGCGGGGGGTGCGGGGCCGATACGGGTGCGCTGCACCCTGCTGGCGGCCAGCCTCGACGGCACGCCCGCCTATTATGCCGAGCAGGTGTTGCCGGCCGGGGCCACCTCGGTGCGCTTCCTGCCCGCCTCGGACGCTACACTCCCCACCCCAACGCTTTCCCGTGATGACGCCCGGTACCGCCGGCAGCTCACGCCTACGCCTGCGCTCGGGCTGGCACCGGGTCAGTACCGCGTGGAGGTGCTGGAAGAAACCGGCGGCATCCTGGCGGGCGAGACTACGTTGCTGCCCAGCCGGCTGGGCAATACGGCCGAGCTCTACGTTCGGCAGAATGCCGCGGGCGACTACGACGGGGTAAGCTACAGCGGCCCCGACCTCTACCTCACCGAGTCCAATGGCCCGCTTTCCGTGGTGGCCCGCTACCGCGCCGCCATTGGCGGGCTGCCCGTGGAACTGCTGCGCCTGTTCATCGAGGTCGACACCACCCGTTACCAGCTGCTGAGCTGCCGCGCCCTGCACCAGAGCGATACCGCCGCGCGGGTGCAGGCCACGTTCTACAAAGCGGCCACCGGGACCGTGCTGGCCGGTGAGGTCAACTTTTTCAACAATGCCACCATTGCGGGGGCGGTCCGTTCCGGCAACTACTTTCTGCCCATTGGCGCGGCGGCTGCCGCCGTTGGCGGGTTGACGACGGTATTCAGCAACGGCCAGGGCGGTACCAGCTACGTCATCGGCGAGGTGGCCCTGCCCCGCCTGGAAGTGGCCAACGTGGTGCTCTTCCACCCGCTGCGCCCGGACGAGGCCGGCGGCGGCGTGGTCGTGGAAGTCTACAGCCCCGGTCAGCGCGAGGCGGGGGCGGTGCAGTTCACGCTGCTCGATGCCGCTGGCGTGCCGCTGGCCACCAACACCACGGGCCGCTTCG
>NZ_BAAGZM010000508.1:0-3162 GCF_054778495.1 Hymenobacter agri | reverse complement strand
GTGGCCGGGCGGCGGCGGCCACAACGGCGGGCGCGGCAGAAACGGCGGCGGCCACGCTTAGCGGGTGTTGTGTTGCAGCAGGCCTTCCTTCGAGGCCAGGTAGGAAGCATCGCGGGCAATGGCGCCGAACGAGGTGGTTTCGTAGGCCAGTTCGGTGTCGGGGTCGGGCCAGTAGCTGCGCACGAGGCCTTGCTCCAACAGGCTGCGGAGCTGGTTTTCGAGCTCCTGGGGCGGCAGGCCGGTTTTCTGGAGCAGCGTGCGGAACGGGGTGACGAAGTACAGCTCGTCGAGCAGGTCGAATTCGGGGTCGGTCACGGGAAGCGGGTATTCGGGCAGCGGTTTGGGCAAATGTAAGCCGGATGAAGCCGCTACGCCCGGTCCGGGGCCAACGCGCGGCCGGGCCGTAGCGCGAACTTGCAGTTCGCGGGCCGCAACCACCGTCCGGTAGCACGCCGACGCGAACTAAAAGTTCGCGCTAAGGGCCAACGCCCTTGTAACCGCTCCAATCAGCCACATCGTGTAGCTTGCCGCCCCATCCTTACCGGTCCTCGCCCCACGCATATGCAACAGTACCAAGCAAAATCACTCGACACGAAGCACTTCGAACTCATGCAAGGCGATACCCGCATTGGTGCGCTGAATTACGAGAGCTGGTTTTCCTTCAAGGCCGACATCGCGCTGGCCGACTATCGCCACTACGCTGTGCGCCCCAAAGGCTTCTGGGGCACTACCATCGAAGTGAAAGACCCGCAGGAGCAGGTGCTGCTCGATTTCAAGATGAACTGGAAAGGCCAAATTCTGATTCGCACGCACTTTAATGGCGTGGAAGATTTTTACCTGCTCAAACACAAAGGCTTATTCAAGAACGTCTGCGTGCTGTGCCACGGCGAAGAAACGGAACTGCTGCACATTGTGCCTGATTTCAAATGGACCAAGCTGCGGGTCGACTACCAGCTTGAAGCCGCGGAGGCGTTTGAACAGTTGCCTCACAAAGAGCTGCTGCTGCTCACGGCCATTCATTGCACCAACTACTACCTTACCATGCTGACCGCCGCCGCCGGCTAGCCCAGGCGGCGGGCAGCAACGTTGGCCGGGTGGGGCGTGCGGGCATCGCAACTTATCCGGTGTTCTCCTTTGCTCAGGAATTGCGCCTGTTATTTCTACCACCCCGTATTATCCTGCACCGCGATGCGATACCTGACTGCTGCGAAGGTGCTGCTGGCCCTGCTCCTGATGTGGTTTGCCGGGCATACGGCCTTCACTGTCGTCGATGGCTTGAGGGATGAGGGCAAAAGTGCCGACGTAGCCGTCATTCTCGGCAATAAAGTGAACCCGGATGGCAGCCTGTCGGCGCGGCTCGCAAGCCGCCTGCAGTGCGGCCTCGCGCTGTACCGCCACGGCCGGGCGCGCCGCCTGCTGGTGAGCGGCGGGCTGGGCCGGGAAGGCTATTTTGAAGGGCAGAAAATGAAAGCCTACCTGCTGGCCCACGGCGTGCCCGATTCACTCATCGTCGTGGACGACCACGGCGACAACACCCAAGCCACGGTGGCCAATACCCTGCGCCTGCGCGACAGCCTGCACTACCGCAGCCTGCTCGTGGTGTCGCAGTACTACCACCTCACCCGGACCAAAATGCTGTTCCGGCAGCAGCAGTTCGAGGCGGTGAGCAGCGCCAGCCCCCGTTATTTTGAGCTGCGGGATATATACTCACTCGTTCGGGAGTTTTTCGCTTATTACAGCGAATGAGCCGCCGGACTGCCGACGCCACTTAAGCTTTCACAACGCCAGCCCGCTGCCCTTTTAGCGGCCACCAATGAACAAAGTCATACATCGAGGCATAATGGGAATGGCACTGCTGCTGGCCACCCCCGCCGCGGGCCAGTCGCTGGCCCTGTTCAAAACGCCGCTTGGCGGCAAGCTGCCGCTGTGCGCCGTGCTGGAGAAATACGTTGACCGGCGGCAGGAATTCACTTACAAGCCGCTGGGCGACTTGCAGTTTATCTCATCTTATGCTAATCAGTCGGACGTGTTCGGGCACTGGCGATTTGTCGTCAGGCACGATAGCCTGAATCAGTACGGGTTTTCCTCGCTGGAACTGCCAATAACCGCTGGCTCGTACAGCAAATTGAAAGTGCTGACGGATTCGGCCATCATTCTGTTCACCAAACAATTCGGCAATCCGGCCAAAGTCAGCCAAGGCCCCCCGACAGGCTATGTCGCCCGGCAGAGACCCACTCCCGGCGTCCTGCGAAAAGCCATGTGGCTTATCGATGGCCAGAAGCTGACTGTCAATTTCTCTGTTGTCGGCGAGCACGGCGAATATGCCTACCAGCTGAAAATCTGGCGATACCAGGATTTCTATGAGAACACCAAGCTACCGCCTTGGTGGGACGGGTTTTGAGCGCGCACGACCCGTTAGTTTCGCACAGCCACGCTGTAAGCCCGACTGCTTTCTATGTAGACTATGTAGGCAATAATGGATTCAATCTCCTTATCTGACAAGTCGAACGAAGGCATCTGCTGCTTGTTGAATTTCGTGAATAGCGCCACGGCGTAGTCATCGCCGCTGGTCACTACTTTGCTCGAATTCTTCACCCACGGCAGAATCCACGACACCGGGCGGCGTTTGGTGATGCCCGCGAGGGCCGGACCGACTACTATCTCATTCACGGCGTGGCACTGGGCGCAGTTACCTTTGAACAGGGCATCGCCGGCGACAATGGTCTTTGCCTCAGCCGAGGGCAAATTGGCAAGCCGAAGCTCAACATCGGTCCTCGGCGGGTCGATGACGCCGCAGCCGAAGCTCAGCGAATCACCGGCCGCTTCGGTTGGCGCAGCGAATGACTTATCGGCCGCGAAGCCCGCCAGCCCGGCGGCGCTCAGCAGGGTGAAACCAAAGAGCACGACTAGTAAAGCCATGCCCACTGTCAGGGCGAAACTCACCGGGTTGCGACGCATAACACGTTGGGCTTAGGTGGAATATATATGCGGCAAATTTACCATCCAAGCCCGGCGAGGCAGTTTTTTACTACCTTTTTTCCATCTTACCCCTACCGCACCGCCCGCCCCTTCCACTCGTAGCCGCCGCGCAGGCCGGCCAGCCCCACGGCCAGCGCATACGGCGCGTACAGCACTTGCAGCGGCAGCAGCCCCGCCAGCCAC
>NZ_BAAGZM010000507.1:0-3177 GCF_054778495.1 Hymenobacter agri | reverse complement strand
CTATAAGGGCGGCGCGCCCTACCTGATGGGCAACAAAACGGTGCTCGAAGCCGCCCTCAACATCCACTCGGTGGAGGCCCGGCACGCCTCGCGCCTGCGCACCATGCGCCGGGCCGGGCCCACCAACAATTCGGCTGCGAGCGTGGCTCCCGCCGTCGTAACGGGCCTGGAATCCGAGCGCAATGCCTCGCCCAAAAGCTGGGTGTCGGGCAAAGACAACGGCGGGGCACAGCCTGCCCAAACGGCCGCCATCTACAACGCCGGCACGGTTCCGGCCGGCACCCCCACCGGCATCACCTTCCCGGCCGAGGACAACCTCATGCAGGGCGGACTGGATTTGCGCACCACCACCACGGTGGCGGGCATTCCGCTGCTGGCTTTTTCGGAAGCGTTTGACGAGCCGCTGGATGTGCCGTCGGTAAATGCCATTGCGCGCGGATTCACGGTGACGGGCAGCACGCTGTTCGCGTAGAGACGACTGTTTTGCGTCTCGTTGAGGAACGGTCTCGTTCCACAAACCAGAAGCCCCCGGCCACCCGCCGGGGGCTTCTGGTTTGTGGAGATACTGTATTAGCCTAAAAAAAAACGGCCCGGACGATAAATCCTTTGCCATCAGGATGGTTCAGGAGGGACGGGGTGGAGCGGGAAACGAAGTTTGAAAAAGCAACCACGCGGCCAACTGGGTTGCGTGGGCTGCCCGCATCGAATTATTCAAATTCCCACTATTCCCGCTCATTTCAATGGAAGCACGTTTTCGCTTTTTCCCCTTCCGGCCAACCGCCACCATGGCACTGCTGGGGCTGCTGCTAGTGCTGGCCACCGGCCTCAAGGCCAGGGGCCAGGCCGGCCTGCTCAACGACGACTTTTCGGCCACGCCTTCCCCTGCCTGGACGGTGCCCAACGCGGGCGCGAGCGGCAGCATCGTGGGCGGCAAGCTGGTGGTGACGCCCGTGCTGGTGAGCACCAACAGCTACCGGGGCGATTTTCAGCGTGTCGGCGGGGCCACCGTCCACGCCGGCGCCTACCCCATCATCGCCGTGAAGCTGAGCAAGCCGCCGCGCTGTAACTGGTTTCTCGACACCAACCTGGGTGCGTTCAACAACAGCAACAACAACAGCACCAAGCTCGAAACCGGAACCGAGGACGTGTACTACTGGGACCTCTCCACGGGCAGACTCGGCACTACTGCGCTTTCGACCACGCAGCCTACGACACTGACCATGTTCCAGTTCAAACTGGCCGAAATCAGCTACACGCAGGCGCAGCTCGCGGCCAACGATATCAAGTACTCCGTAAGCTGGGTGAAGAGCTTTGCCTCGGTGGCCGACCTGCGCACGGCGGTGGGGCTGTCGGCCACGCCGGCCACGCCCGTCAACTTCACGGGCAGCTTCGTGCACCCCGGCATTCTGCACAACACGGCCGATTTGACGCGCATCAGAAACCAGGTGACCAACCAGTTTGGCCGGGCCTACGCCAGCTACCAGTTGCTGGCGGCCTCAAGCCTGGCCTCGCCCTCCTACGTCAAGGCCGGCCCTTATCAGTACATCACCCGCGACAACACCATCACCGTGAGCACGCCCACCAACAGCAGTGTGAACGGCGGCACGGCCAAAGTCGGCGTGGAAAACGACTGCATGGCGGCCTACTACAACGCCCTGCGCTGGACCATCACCGGCAACGTGGCCCACGCCCAAAAGGCCGCTGAAATCCTGGATGCTTATTCGGGCTATACGCAAGGCATTCAGGGAACTGATGCGGAACTGAACGGGCTCATCGGCTTCATGTTTGCCAACGCGGCCGAAATCCTGCGCGCCACCTATTCGGCCTGGCCCGCGGGCAACGTTACGAACTGCCAGAACATGCTGAAAAACGTGTTCTACCCCACGTTGCAGAACTTCAAGCCCTGCGCCCACGGCAACTGGGACATTATCTGCACGAAGGCCCTGATGGCCATCGCCGTGTTCAGCGACGACAACGCCATGTTCAACCGCGCCGCCAACTACTTCTATAGCGGCGAAGGCAACGGCAGCATCGTCAACTACGTGCTCACGGCCGACGGCCAGCTCGAAGAAAGCAACCGCGACCAGCCCCACTCTATGCTGGCTCTGGGCTGCCTGGCCGAAATAGGTGAAATCGGCGTGAAGCAGGGCTTTGATTTTTACGCCGCGTCCAACAACGCCATTCTGCGCGGCTACGAGTACACCGCCAAGTACAACCTCGGCAACACGGTGCCCTACGCCACGGCCTACGACTACTGCGAGCGCAACTACACCGACCAGACGCCCGAAGCCATCTCAGCCAACGGGCGCGGCAACTTCCGGCCGGTGTTTGAGATTGTGTACAACCACTATAAGTTCCGTAAGGGCCTCGATATGCCTTACACGCTGCAAGTGCTGGGCCGCGGGGTGGAGGGCGCACCGCCCGGGGCCGACAACCCCGGCTACGGCTCGCTGCTGTTTTACCTCAACCCGCAGCCCAACTATCCCGTGGGCGCGGACGTGGGGTTGATTGACGACAACTTCACCAACAGCCTCGACGGCTGGGTGGCGGTCACCACGGGCTCCACGGCTACCTACGCCAACGGTGTGATGACCGTGCCACTAATAATGCAGTCGAACGCCAAGGGCCGCGGCGACATCCGGAAGACCAACGGCGTGGTGCTGTACCCGCCCAATTTCCGCTACGTAGCCATCAAGATGACCAAGCCGACCACCGTGAACGTGACGCTGGACACCAACCTGGGCTCCTACGGCAACGCCGCCAACCGGTGGACCGGCCGCATTGGCACCGACGTGTACTACTACGACCTGGCGAGCACCACGGTGGGCTTTGGCAGCACGCCCACTTACCTCTCGACTACGGCGGCGACCACGCTCCCCACCTTCCAGTTTAAGGTGGCCGATGTGAGCTCGGGCGAAACCAGCTACACCGTGGACTGGGTAAAAACCGCCCGCACCCTGGCCGAGCTCAACGACATCGTGAACAACCGCGCCACCTGGCTGGGCACGAGCGGCAACGACGCCAGCGCGGCCATCAACTGGTCGCCGGCTGCCGTGCCCTCGGCCACCATCGACGTTACCATCCCGGGCACAGCCCCGCAACAGCCCACGACCACCACCGCCCAGGCCGTGCGCAACCTGACCCTGGGCAGCGGCGCCTCTTACGCGACCACCGCCG
>NZ_BAAGZM010000506.1:0-3178 GCF_054778495.1 Hymenobacter agri | reverse complement strand
CGCCAGCGCCAGCAGCCGGCCCAGCAGCGCCTCGTGCCACGGAATTGCGCCGGGCTCGGCCAGCAGGCCGTGCGGATAGGTGAGCGTGGTACCCGCAATCTGGAGCGTAACGAGCAGCAGCACTGTCGAAAGCGGCTGAATGAGCAGGTTGTGCAGGTCTTCCTCGCTCACGCCGGCCGCGTAGCGCTTGGTGAGCGCAAACAGCAGCTTGCTTAGCAGCCGCGACAGCAGCCGCCGGAAAATGCTGCCGGCCATAATAATGAGCGCGGCAATCAGGTACTGGCCCAGGGTGTTGCCCAGGATGGTGTAGTTCAGGAAAGAAGGAAGTGTCATACAATAGCGCCCACAATCGGGCGGATGAATTGGGCCCCGGGCGGGCGGCACGGGGGCGCGCCGCCACCGGTGCCCGGGCGTTACAGTACACCCCTACGGCTACTTGGCCCGAATGGCAATCACGGGGTCGAGATTGGCAGCCAGCACGGCCGGCACAATGCCGGCCACAATGCCGATTCCCACCGAAATCAGCAGCCCGAGCACCACCCGCGCCGCCGACATGGTGAGCGGCAGCGCATCCTGCGGCACCAGCGTGACGAGCCAGACCAGAAACAGCCCGGCGGCCCCGCCAATCAGGCACAGAAACACGGCTTCGAACAGGAATTGAAAGAGGATGAAGAAGTTTTTGGCTCCCAGCGACTTCTGAATGCCGATGATGTTGGTGCGCTCGCGCACGCTCACAAACATGATATTGGCAATGCCGAACCCGCCCACCAGAATGGCAAACGAGCCGATGATGCCGCCCACCAGCCCAATCACACTGAACAGCTTGCCGATGGCGGAGGCAATCATTTCGGGGCGGTTCAGGGCGAAGTTGTCTTCGGCCCGGGGCTTGAGGCCGCGGATGTTGCGCATCACGCCGCGCATTTCGTACTCCAGGTCGAGCAGGCCGGCGTCCTCATCGCGGCCCTTCACGGCGATGGAGGCGGAAGGCCCGCCACTCAGCCCGGTGATATTCAGCGCAAACAGCTTGGTAAACATCGCAAACGGAATGAGGCAGTTGGCGTCGTTGCTCGAAATGGTGAGCAGCTTTTTGCCTTCTTTTTCGAGCACGGCAATCACGGTGAACGTCTGGCCCCGCGCCTTAAACTGCTGGCCCACCGCGCTGGCACCCGGGAACAGGTTTTCGGCGATGGTGGCCCCGATGATGGCCACGGGCCGGGCCCCATCCATTTCCTGCTGCGTGAAATAGCGGCCTTCCTTAATGGGCACGTTGCTCACGGCACGGTAGTCGTAGCTCACGCCCTGCAGCGAGCAGTCGGCCACCGAGTTGGAGCCCGCTTTGAGCGTGTTGCCGTTTTTGGCGGCGAAAATGGCGATGCCTTTATTGTTGGGCCCAAGCTGCCGGCGCAGCTGCTGAAACTCGCGCGGCGAGGGATTGGGGCGGTTGAAATATTTCCACCAGGCGAAGTCGGGCCCGAAGGCAAAGGGCCATTTCTGCACGTAAATCACCTTATCGCCCACAAAGTCGAGGCTGCTGCGCACGTTGGCTTCGAGCGAATCGACGATGGTGAAAACCGCGATAATCGAAAAAATACCGACCGTGACGCCCAGCAGCGACAAAATGGTGCGCAGCAAGTTGGACTTGAGGGCATCCCAGGCGAAGAGAAAGCTTTCGAAGGTGAGGCGGAGCGTGAGCATGATGCAAAAGACGGGGCTACGCCCGAAAGTTGCGCCCCGGCGGGCGCGGCCCGGGCCCATCAGCCACAAAAAATAACAAAACCCAAATAAAAGCCGTACTTTTGCCTCCCCAAATTCTCGTATATTCCCTAAATACAGCCCTATGGCAATGAAATTGCACGAGTTCAAATTTGAACTCCCTGAAGAGCTGGTGGCCATGCACCCCGCCCGCAACCGCGACGAAAGCCGCCTGATGGTGGTGCACCGCGCGACCGGCCAGATTGAGCACCGCAACTTCAAGGATATCCTCGATTATTTCGACGAGGGCGACGTGCTGGTATTCAACGATACGAAGGTATTTCCGGCTCGCCTCTACGGCAACAAAGAGAAAACCGGTGCCAAGATTGAAGTTTTCCTGCTCCGCGAGCTGAACAAGGAGCTGCGCCTGTGGGACGTGTTGGTGGACCCCGCCCGCAAAATCCGCGTGGGCAACAAGCTCTACTTCGGCGAGTCGGACATGGTAGCCGAGGTGATTGACAACACCACCTCGCGCGGCCGCACCATCAAGTTCCTGTTCGACGGCACCGACGAGGAGTTCCGCAAGGCCCTCTACGAACTGGGCGAAACCCCGATTCCGAAAGAGGTTATTAACCGCGAAACCGAGCCCGCCGACAAGGAGCGGTACCAGACCATCTACGCCGAGCACATTGGCGCGGTGGCGGCCCCTTCGGCTGGCCTGCACTTCACCCGCGAGGTGATGAAGCGCATGGAAATCAAAGGCGTGGAGCCGGCGTTCGTAACGCTGCACGTAGGCCTGGGCACCTTCCGCACGGTGGATGTGGAAGACCTGACCAAGCACAAGATGGATTCGGAGAACTTCATTGTGACGCAGCCGGCCTGCGAAGTAGTGAACAAGGCTCTCGACCACAAGCGCAAGGTGTGTGCCGTGGGCACCACCACCATCCGCGCCATGGAGGCGTCGGTGTCGGCCAATGCCCGCATGAAGCCCACGCAGGGCTGGATTGACCGGTTCATCTTCCCGCCCCACGAGTTCAAAATTGCCAACTGCATGCTCACCAACTTCCACATGCCGGAGAGCACGCTCATCATGCTGGCGGCCGCCTTCACCGGCTACCCCCTGCTGATGGAAGCCTACAAGGAAGCTATCAAGGAGAAGTATAAGTTCTTCAGCTACGGCGATGCCATGCTGATTCTATAAGGAGTATTCGGTACTGCGTAGTCAGTATCTAGACTTGCTCTTAAAACGCCCAGTTGCTTTCGAGCGGCTGGGCGTTTGCTTTGTAACTCATCCACCATTCCAATTTTTTGTTGTGTCTGAATACCGACTACCGATTAACAAGTATCAACAGCCATCCCGCTTTGCCATTCTGGTGGCCGGCGGCAGCGGCACGCGCATGGGTGCCGACCGCCCCAAGCAGTTTCTGCTGCTGCGCGGCGAGCCGGTGCTGCTGCACACGCTGCGCCGCTTTGCCGAGCCCGCACT
>NZ_BAAGZM010000505.1:0-3190 GCF_054778495.1 Hymenobacter agri | reverse complement strand
GGCGGCGACCATCGGGCGAGAGGGCGGCGGCTGAGTAGCGCCGGCCCCGGCCCAGGCGCGTGAGACGGCCGGTTTTTAAATCCAGCACCTTCAGCTCGGATGCGATTTGCTGGCCCCAGCGGGCATTTTGCTGGTACTCGGGCCACACGACCTTGCCGCCGCCCACCGACAGCATTTCGGGGATGTTTAGCTGGCCCGGCACAAACACCGTGCGCTCGCGCCCGTGCCGGCCCAGCAGCACGAATTGCGCGATATGCCCCAGGCCCGATTTCAGGGCCAGCACCATGCTGTCGGTGACGTACTGCGGGTATTGGTACTGCGTGAAAACCTGCTCCGAAGCCTGCCCGGCCAGCTCCCGCACCGGCGTGGGGGCCGGCGGGGCAGCTTGCTGCGCCCGCCAGGTCGAGTCGATTTCGGCCATACTACGGTCGTACACCTGCTCGACGGTGAGGCCCGTGGTGCGGCGGATGCCGTTCGAGAACGAGAACGGGTAGAAGGGAAAGCGGTAGTAGCGGTCGAGCACGCGGCTCCACACATCGGGGCCGTGGTGGGCTTTCAGGTACGATGTCATGAAATAGCCCAGCACGTACCAATCGGACACGTTGTCGCGCAGCGAGCCATTCACGGCCTTTTGGTAGGAATAGTGGCGGCCGCTGAGCAGGTTGGCCCGCAGGCCCACGTTGAAATAGGGAATGCGTCCGCGCCCGCTGCGCGTGAGGGCCGTTTCGGTGCCCACGGCGTCGCCCTCAAAAAACCACTGCGGCACGCCCACGGCGGCCACACCCAGCGCGCCATCGCCCAGCAGCGGCCCCAAAATGCGGCCCACGCCCTGCCGGGCCTTCTCGAACTGCCCCACGTGCCGGAACTCGTGCACCACCAGCCCATCGAGCCAGTCGACGGTGCCCAGGCCCAGCCCCTGCTCGGGCGTGATAAAAAACTCGGCGTGCCGGGGCAGAAACGTCACGAAGCCGTTGCTGACGGTGGTCTGGCTTTGCAGCACCACCGCAATGGGGCGTGGGCGCACACCCAGTGTGGCCACGCCCGGCCCATGTAGCTGCTCGAGCCGGGCGGCCGTGCGCTGCGCCGCCGAGTCGAGCCCGTCGGCGTAGAGCACCCGGAAGTTGGGCGTGCGCACCTCCTGCCAACGCAGCGCGGGCGGGTTTTGCGAAAGCGCGGGCAGGCTTTGGGCCTGGGCCAGGCTGGGCAGCAGCAAACTCAGCAGAGCCGGAAGCAGAAAACGGCGCATAGAATCGGACAAACGGAAAAATTGGGTCCCTAAAGAACGACACGGCGCGGTATGCCTGACGTTTGCGCGGCAGCCAATTAGGACCGACTCGAAAAAAACTGATTAATGTATGAACATTTTATGTAGATACATCAGTTATATTTGCATCACACTGCAACCTCAATCCCTAACGCCATGTCCGAAAATACCGCCACCGCCGCCACCAAATGGGCCCTCGACCCCACGCACTCCGAAGTGCAGTTCAAAATCAAGCACTTGGTTATCTCGACCGTTACGGGCTCGTTCAAGTCCTTCCAGGGCACGATGCAGAGCGCGGGCGACGACAATTTTGAAAACGCCAACGTGGAGCTTACGCTTGACGTGGACAGCATTGATACCAACCAGGAAATGCGCGACGGCCACCTGAAAGGCGAAGAATTCTTCGATGCGGCCAAGTTTCCGACCATCAAATTCGTATCGACCTCGATGGTGAAAGACGGCGACGGCTACAAGCTCACCGGCAACCTCACCATGAAGGGCGTGACCAAGCCCGTGACGCTGGAAGCCGAGTACGGCGGCTCGGCCGTCGACTTCTACGGCAACCACAAAGCCGGCTTCGAGGTAACGGGCAAAATCAACCGCAAAGAATTTGGCCTCACCTGGGGCGGCATCACCGAAGCCGGCGCCATTGTGCTGGGCGATGACGTGAAGCTGATTGCCAACGTGCAGTTTGCCAAGCAGGCGTAGCTTTTTTAGCTGTTAGCCAATAGCGGCTAGCCGTTAGCCTCTCGTTCGCCGGGAGCTAACAGCTAGCCGCTATTGGCTAACAGCTACCATCTCCTGGTCGGGCACGCTCTGGTCGTTGAGCGTGGCGGTGCCGCGCTCCCGGCGCATGATGCGCGAATAGAGGCTGATTTCCTGGTCGAACAGGAAGCGGAAGAACAGCCGGGTGTAGCTGCGATGCGCCAGTAGCGGCTCGTAGAACTCGGGGGCCACGCGTTTGAGCTTGGGCAGGTTGTTCCACGGAATGCTGGGCATGTCGTGGTGCTCGTTGTGGAAGCCCACGTTGAGGTTGATGCCGTTGAGGCGGCCGTAGTAGGAATAGGTTTCCTGCGTGGGGCTGAGCGTGAGGTAGTGCTCCTGAATCCAGCGGGCGCCGAGCGGGTGCAGGCCCACCGAGAACCAGAAGCTCAGGAACAAATAGAGCAGGGCCGTCCAGCCGAAGAAATAGACGATGGCCGCATCGAAAGCCAGCTGCGCCACGATATTGGCCACCACGTACTTATCAATTGTCGCCACCTCCCGGCAGCGCGCCGTGCGGATAACCTGAAACACCGGGAAAAAGAACAGCCAGATGGCCTTGCCCACGCTGTAGTGCCGAATCAGCTTGGCTTCGTACCAGTCGGGCAGGTCGGCATCGAGTTCGTGCACGCCCTGAAACACGTGGTGCTTGAGGTGGAAATTCTTGAAGCTGATGGCCGTGGGAAATACCGACGGAAAGTTGGCCAGAATGCCGGTGGCCACGTTTTGCCACACCCTGCGAAACACCAGGTTGTGGGCGGCCTCGTGAATGACCACGAACAGCGTGTGCGAAAAAAACGCCCCCACGAGGTAGGCCACCGGGATAGTCCAGTACCACGCTTTATCGCGCAGGAAATATGCCAGGCCCACCTGCGACAGCACGCAGCCAAGGCCAATGAGAAACGTGGCGGGGTTGCGCGTCATGAGCTGCTTTACTTCGGGGTGGGCCCGAATGATTTGGCGGGTGCGGGTGCGGTGCGGCTCGGGAGCCGTGGCTACAGTGAAGGCAGTGGGAGCGGAAGACATAGCAGCAGAGCCAATTACGAACGCCGGAGGTGGGGTGCGCGGGGCGCTCGCAAAGCTACACGAAAGCCCGGGCCCTAGCGCACCAGCAGGCTGCCCACTCCGGCGGCGCACTCCCCGGCGGCCGACACGCCTTCGGCC
>NZ_BAAGZM010000504.1:0-3191 GCF_054778495.1 Hymenobacter agri | reverse complement strand
GAAAGCATCCAAGAGGGATTTTCCTGTGATAAGGTTGGCGGCGACCGACTCTCCCACCGGTGAAGGCAGTACCATAGGCGCACCGGGGCTTAACGGCTCTGTTCGGAATGGGAAGAGGTGAACACCCGGGCTAAAGCCACCATTGCTGGCGGGTCATTACGTGTTCGTGTAACGACTCAATAACTCGACGTAAGGGGACAAAAACGAAGCGCTGGACGCGCAACTTGACGACATATGCAGAGAAGCCCTCGGCCACTTAGTACGGCTCAGCTATTGTGTTTCCACTTGTTCACCTGCCGCCTATCCACGTCGTCATCTCCGACGGGCCTTCAATTGGGAAATCTCATCTCCAGGGGAGTTTCGCACTTAGATGCTTTCAGCGCTTATCTCGTCCCAGCGTAGCTACCCGGCGCTGCACCTGGCGGTACAACCGGCGCACCAGCGGCTGGTCCATCCCGGTCCTCTCGTACTAAGGACAGGTCCTGTCAAATTTCCAACGCCCACCACAGATAGGGACCGAACTGTCTCACGACGTTCTGAACCCAGCTCGCGTGCCACTTTAATCGGCGAACAGCCGAACCCTTGGGACCTTCTCCAGCCCCAGGACGTGACGAGCCGACATCGAGGTGCCAAACCTCCCCGTCGATATGAGCTCTTGGGGGAGATCAGCCTGTTATCCCCGGCGTACCTTTTATCCTTTGAGCGATGGCCCTTCCATGCGGAACCACCGGATCACTATATCCGTCTTTCGACCCTGCTCGGCTAGTCAGCCTCACAGTCAAGCCCGCTTCTGCTATTGCGCTCTGCGTCCGGTTACCAAGCGGACTGAGCGGACCTTTGAAAGCCTCCGATACTCTTTTGGAGGCGACCACCCCAGTCAAACTACCCAGCAGCCACTGTCTCCACTTTGTGGATTAGGCAGCAGGCACAGTAAGGGCGGTATTTCAACGTCGGCTCCCCGAGAACTAGCGTCCCCGGCTCAGCGCCTCCCGCCTATGCTACACATACTGAACCCACCACCAATGGCAACCTATAGTAAAGGTGCACGGGGTCTTTCCGTCCCGTGGCGGGTACTCGGCATCTTCACCGAGACTACAATTTCACCGAGCTCACGGCTGAGACAGCGCCCAGATCGTTACACCATTCGTGCAGGTCGGAACTTACCCGACAAGGAATTTCGCTACCTTAGGACCGTTATAGTTACGGCCGCCGTTTACCGGGGCTTCGATTCAAACCTTCGCCTTGCGACTAAGTTCCCCTCTTAACCTTCCGGCACCGGGCAGGTGTCAGACCTTATACGTCCGCTTACGCGTTAGCAAAGTCATGTGTTTTTGTTAAACAGTCGCCTGGGCCTTTTCACTGCGGCTTCTGGTATTGCTACCAGGAAGCGACCCTTCTCCCGAAGTTACAGGTCCATTTTGCCGAGTTCCTTGGCCGTGATTCACTCGAGCGCCTCAGGATACTCTCCTTGACTACCTGTGTCGGTTTGCGGTACGGGTAATAGTAAAATTAAAACGCTTAGCAGGTTTTCTTGGCAGTCGGATTAGGCACACTATCCGCGTGACCCGAAGGTCGTACGGTACTATCAGCTTTCGACTAGGTGAGCGTACTTAACTACTCTCCCAATATCTACGGCCTTCAACGGGCACTTCCGTCCGCCCGCGGTGCTTTCACTTCTGCGTCACTGCATCACTTTTTACCATTAGTACAGGAATATTAACCTGCTGTCCATCGAGTTCACCTTTCGGCTGCCCCTTAGGTCCCGACTAACCCAGCTCCGATTAGCGTTGAGCTGGAAACCTTAGTCTATCGGCGTGCGGGTTTCTCACCCGCATTATCGTTACTCATGCCTACATATGCGTTTCTCCACGCTCCAACATGCCTGACGACACGCCTTCACCGCAAGGAGAATGCTCCCCTACCACGTAGTCATCTTGCAGACTACATCCAAAGCTTCGGTACTAGATTTGATGCCCGCGTATTATCGATGCCCGGTCGCTCGACCAGTGAGCTGTTACGCACTCTTTAAAGGAATGGCTGCTTCCAAGCCAACCTCCTGGCTGTCAAAGCAACTGGACCTCCTTTGTTCAACTTAATCTAGATTTAGGGACCTTAGCTGTTGGTCTGGGTTCTTTCCCTCTCGGCCGGGGACCTTAGCACCCCAGGCCTCACTGCCGGCTATAGCCAGTGGCATTCGGAGTTCATCAGGATTCGGTAGGCTCTGACACCCCCTAGTCCTATTGGTAGCTCTACCTCCACTGACCTCGACGCCGACGCTGTACCTCAATACATTTCGGGGAGTACGAGCTATTTCTCAGTTTGATTGGCCTTTCACCCCTACCCTCAAGTCATCCAAATCCTTTTCAACGGAAACTGGTTCGGTCCTCCAGTGCCTGTTACGGCACCTTCAACCTGCTCAAGGGTAGCTCACAAAGTTTCGCGTCTACCCCCTCTGACTGCGCGCCCTGTTCAGACTCGCTTTCGCTGCGGCTCCGAAGCTTCAACTTCTTAACCTTGCCAGAGAGGAGTAACTCGTAGGCTCATTATGCAAAAGGCACGCTATCAGGATACGAAATCCCTCTAACTGCTTGTAAGCACACGGTTTCAGGTTCTTTTCACTCCGGTATTCCCGGTTCTTTTCACCTTTCCCTCACGGTACTAGTTCACTATCGGTGTCTCAGGAGTATGTAGCCTTAGCGGATGGTGCCGCTTGCTTCAGACGGGGTTTCTCCGGCCCCGCCCTACTCAGGGTACCGCTACCGTAAATCAGAATTGTCGCTTACCGGGCTCTCACCGTCTATGGCCTGCTTTCCCAAGCAGTTCAGCTAACTCGATTTAATCAGATGTCGCGGCCCTACAACCCCGGACTGGCCGTAACCAACCCGGTTTGGGCTCCTCCCCGTTCGCTCGCCACTACTTGGGGAATCATTGTTATTTTCTTTTCCTGCCGGTACTTAGATGTTTCAGTTCCCGGCGTTTGCCACCGCTGGTCAAGCCAGTCGGTTCACGCATCTTCCATGCGCGGGGTTGCCCCATTCGGAAATCTCGGGATCAGCGAGTATGTGCCTCTACCCCGAGCTTATCGCAGCTTATCGCGTCCTTCATCGCCTCTGAGACCCTAGGCATCCCCCGTGTGCTCTTGCTTACTTCTCTTTCGTAATCAACACTTGTTTGATTGAGTTCTTGCGAAC
>NZ_BAAGZM010000503.1:0-3196 GCF_054778495.1 Hymenobacter agri | reverse complement strand
GGTGCGCACGAGGGCGCCGGGCCGCACGGTGTCGGCGGGGGCGTCGGGGTTGATGCGGGTGAGCTCGGCTTGCAGCTGCTGGGCCTGCTGCATGTGGGCGGCGTTACGGTCGCGCTCGGCGTTGGCCATTTCGCGGCCGGTTTCATACTTGTCGCCGGCGCTGCTCTTGGTTTCGGAGGAGGAGGATTCCTGGGCCGCCTGCATGGCGGTGCGGGCGGCGGCAATGCGCTGCTCGATGAAGGCCTGGCAGAGGGCGTGGAGGGCGGGTTTGGTCATTAGTGTAAAACGATGGAAGCGCAACGCTGATTCTATGGTATTCGCTATTTCATTTACTCAATTGCTTGGTCGGATATTTAGGTGGTAAGGCATGAAGCGTACGCCCATACACGTAACACCAGAGCATAAACGGCCTAGACTTCATTGGGCTTTGATAATAACTGACCACTTCTGCCAGAACGGAATCAGCTCCCAAATATCGCTGAACATATACCGGTGAATCTGGGTCCAAGCCATTTAAGGGGAAGTTTCCTACTGGGTTGCCACCTTTTTCCCAAATGCGATAATACTGGATGAAATCGGCAGTATCGCGCGAGTGTTCCACATACAAAGCTGAATTAATTACTCCCCTGAAGGAATCATAACAATACATTTTGGGGTGCGCTTGAATACTCTCATTAGAGTAACGCGAATAGAATCGCAAAACCATAAAAAGAAGAATAGCCGCGCCAATAACAACAACTGTGACCTTTCCAGGCTGATTTAAGCCGACGTATTTCATAATAGTGAGTCATCAATTAAGCCTACTGTCTTTTTAACACTCGCCACCCACCACTCATCCTCCGGCCGCACCACCAGCACCCGGAAGCCGTGGCGCTCGCCTTCGAGGCGCACACCTTCGGAGTCGTCAATCAGCAGGTCGATGCCGAAGCTGGGCGGGTGCTTGGTGCAGCGGGCGCGGACTTCCCGGTCGTGCCGCTGCTGGTTCACCACGGCATCGAGCCGGATGCCGTGGAGCCAGAAGAGACGGCGGATGCGCCAGCCGCTGCGGTAGGAGGTGGTGTACACCCACACTTCCCAGCCGCGCTGGCGGCAATGGTCGGCGAGTGCTTTGGTGCCGAGGCACAGGCCCTCATTGCCCAGCAACCGGGCCAGCAGGCGGCGTTCAGGCTTTTCGAGCGGGAAATGGTGGCCGCAGCGGATGAGGGTATTATCGAGGTCGAAGGCGAGGCGCATTAATAGTCTGGCTTCTTCAATTCACGGTAATTCTCTAGCCTCTGCCGCATTAGGTCTGCGAACGAGTGGTGCCGTGAAGCACCACCAAGCCAACTGGCAAAATGCCAAGCTTCCCATTCTCTATCGGCTTCAACGGCCGGATTCAACGCCAGGAAACCGGCATCGCCCCAATCTGAAACCATCAGGCAACGCCGGAAATACCTGCTACGGGTGTACCTCGCATCCTGCTGGTTTTTTGGGTCAAAATATTGCTCGTCTGTAATATCTGTGTCATCATCCTGCTCCCAAATCTCTATTATCTCTTTATCCTTATTCACCAGCCAATCAATCTCTTCCGTCGAAAAGAGGCGGAAGATGAAGCAGTCAATAGGACCAAACCCGTTTGAAGTCGCCAAAAAGCTGCGGTATGATGGTGGCAAAGCAACTCCCAAACGCTGCTCAAGCATCCGCAAGTCGCTCTCAGTAGCGCCCGGAAATCCCAGCCAGCCGCTTTCCTTTTGCGCCGGCGAAACGAATCCATGCCAATCCGTTTCAATAAAGCTTGGGTCGGCCAGCACTTCTTGGCTGATTTGCTGTAGCAAATCAGGCCAGCCACTAACCTGTTCCGATGAAGTAAGCATCGTTACTAAATTGATTGGTGCAATAATCCCTCCGCCACCTTCCTATCGTTCCCCAGGCGCGGCACCTTGTTCTGCCCGCCCAGGCGGCCCAGGCTTTTCATGTAGCGCTGGAAGGCCCCGGCGGGCAGCGGCGTGAGGCGCAGGGGCACCAGAATGTTGCCCCGGCGCAGGTCGTCGTAGTAGGTATTACGGCGGCGCAGGGCGGTATCAAGCACGGCGGCGAAGGCGGCAGGGTCGTGCGGGGCGCGGGCGAATTCCACCAGCCACTCGTGGCGCGAGGGCGTGGCGGGGTCGTCGCTCACAAGCGGGGCCACGGTGAATTCGGTGACCTCGACCTCGGGGGCCTGGCGCATAGCTTCGCGCAGGGCCTGCTCCACCTCCTCCCCTATCACGTGCTCGCCGAAGGCCGAGAGGAAGTGCTTGATGCGGCCCGTGACCACCACGCGGTGCGGCCGAAGGCTCACGAAGCGCACCGTGTCGCCGAGGGAGTAGGCCCAGAGGCCGGCGTTGGAGGTGAGGACGACGGCGTAGTTGCGGCCGAGCTCCACGTCGGCGATGGTGAGGCGGGGTGCGTCGAGCTCGAAGAACCGCTCGGCGGGGATGAATTCGTAGAAGATGCCGCTGCTGAGCAGCAGCAGCAGCCCCGGGTTGCCGGGCTCGTCCTGAAAGGCCAAGAAGCCCTCGGAGGCCGGAAACAGCTCGATGCTGTCCACCGGGCGGCCGATGCTTTCGAAGAGCTTGGCGCGGTAGGGCTCGAAGTTGACGCCGCCGTAGACGAACAGGTTGAAATCGGGAAACAGGTCCTTAATGGGCCGGCCGGTGCGGGCCGTGAGACGGTCGAAGTACATCTGCACCCAGGGCGGAATGCCGGATATCAGGGTCATTTTCTGGCCCAGCGTTTCGTCCACGATGCGCTCCAGCTTGGTTTCCCAGTCTTCGATGACATTGGTGGCGTAGGTGGGCAGCTGGTTGCGGCGCAGGTACGCTGGCACGTGGTGGTTGGCAATGCCCGAGAGCCGGCCGGTGCGGATGCCATGGTGCATTTCCAGCGCCGGTGAGCCCGACAGAAATATCAGCTTGCCATCCAGGAACCGGCTGCGGCCGGTGCGGTAAATGTAGTAGAGCAGGGCATCGCGGGCGCCGTCGATGTGGTTGGGAATGCTGTCCTTCGTGATGGGAATGTACTTGGTGCCGCTAGTGGTGCCGCTGGTTTTGGCCAGGTACAGCGGGCGGCCGGGCCAGAGCACGTCGGCTTCGCTGGCCTGGGTGCGGTCGAACCAAGGCCGCAGGGCCTCGTAGTCGCGCACAGGTACCTGCCGGGCCAAATCGGCCGGCGTGCGCAC